>DATNOW010000421.1:0-4129 GCA_036703515.1 Chroococcidiopsis sp. | reverse complement strand
GCCCCGCTGGAGGTGAAGTTGCTGCTGCTCTGGTGGAACAGGTGGATTTTGGCGTTCTAGCAAGTCAAAAATCAGCTTAATGGCGCTGAGGGGATTGCGAAATTCGTGGGAAACAATAGAGATAAATCGGGTTTTGAGTTCGTTTAATTCTTTTTCTTTGGCGAGGGCACGCTGCACGGCCACTTCGGTTTGGTGGCGGGTGAGGGCGATCTCGATGGCGGTGCTGAGCATATGGGTTTCGACCGGTTTGACCAAGTAGCCAAAGGGCTGGGTGGCCTTGGCCTGGGTCAGGGTGGCCGAGTCGGCGTGAGCCGTCAAAAAAATCACCGGCAGGTTAAACTGCTGCTGGATTTGGGCGGCTAGGGCAATGCCATCGACAGCCCCTTGGAGATGAATGTCCATCAAGATTAAATCAGGCATGTGCTGCGTCACGGCCTGCAGGGCTGCATCTGCATGATTGGCGATCGCCACTACCTCGTACCCCAGTTGCACTAGTCGCTGTTTGATATCAAGGGCAATCAATCGTTCATCTTCTACAATCAGCAGTTTGCGGCGCATGACGGTTCATTAACCGGCCACAGCCGGATCGGGAAATGTGATCTTGAAAGCAGTACCGGTGTGACGCTCGAGAAGCAGCGTGCCCCGCAGTTGTTCGGTAAGCTCACAAACAACTTGCAACCCTAATGAATGAGTATTGTATACGTCTAAGCTTTCAGGAATACCAACTCCATTATCCTCTACGCCAAGAATAAAAGATTGGGTTGCTGGATCCGTCCTAAACCAAATCTTGATCTGTCCAGAGTGCTCTGATGGAAACGCATATTTAAACGCATATTTAATCGCATTAGAGACTAATTCATTAATGATTAGACCGCAGGGAATCGCCACATCAACCTCTAGCTCAACCGGATCGATCTGGGTGTGGAGCTGAATTGTAGAGCCAATGGGAATATAGGACTGAAATAGATCGGCAGCCAAGCTATGAACGTATTTAGAAAATGGAATTTTAGCGAGGTTATCAGAACGATATAAGTGTTCGTGAATGAGCGCCATTGTTTTGACTCGACGCTGGCTTTCACGAAACGGTTCAAGGATTTGGGGATCTTGAATAGAGCTGGCTTGCAGGCTGAGTAAGCTAGAAACAATTTGCAAATTGTTTTTGACGCGGTGGTGAATTTCCTTGAGCAAGACTTCTTTTTCTTTGAGGGAGGCGTGTAGTTGGATGGCCGCCTGCCTGCGTTCCATGATTTCGACTTTAAGCTGGTGGTTGATGAGTTCTAGCTGAGCGGTTCGTTTTTGGACGCGTTTTTCTAACTCTTGGTTGAGTTCTTGCAGGGCTGCTTCGGCCCGCTGCCGCTCGGCTAGATCGAGGTTGGCCTGTCGGTAAAGATTGGACTGGAGGATGGCGATCGCCAGCTGATCGGCCAAGACCCGAATCAGCGTTACATGTTCATCGTGCCAAGCAAAATTAGGCTGGTTCGTACGCATGCTAAAGCTGCCCCACAGGCTGCCGTTGACCACCACCGGCACCAATAGCCATGCCCCTGGCGCATCCTTGGCTAAGTTTCGATTGATGTCGTCTTGAATATCGCGCGAGTCATTGATTTGCACTACTTCTAAACGCTTGAGGCGTTCGGCAAAGGGATTGCCCTGATCTGGAATCTCTAGACCCAGCCCATCGGGGCTATCCGCCGACTCGCGATACACCGCCACATGCTTCCAGCATTGCTGTTCAGGCAGGTATTGAACGATGGAAGCCTGCTCAATTGGCAATAGCTGGGTAACTTCGCGAGTGGCCGAGGCCAAAATAGTGCTGAGGTCGAGGGATTGGTGAATCGTTTGCACAACTCGGTTGAGCGATTGTTCGCGCTGGGCCTGCTGCTGAGTTTTTTGATAAAGCTGGCTTTGCTGGATGGCGATCGCCAATTGGTCGGCAACAGCTTGGGTTAATTCGATCTGTTCTTTGGTCCAGATATGGTTAACTTGGGCGGTCAAGATCGCCAAATTTCCCCAAACCAGTTGCTCTACGACCAGCGGCACCAACAGCCACGCCCCTGGCGTTAACTGAGCTAATTGATAGTTGGCTGCGTCGTCAATAGCCTTGGCATTGCTAATTTGCACGACTTCTAAGCCTTTCAGACGCTCAGCGATAAAGTTGTTAGCATCGGCAATTTCTAGCCCAACGGCTGAGGGAAAATCAGGATGTTGGCGATACTCATCAATTACAACCCAGCAGTTGCGTTCTGGCCAGTAGCGCACTACTCGGGCACACTCTGCACAGAGTAACTGGGCAATTTCAGCCGTGGCTGTAGCAAAAATCCGGTTGAGGTCTAGCGATTGGCGAATAGACTGCATCACCCGATTAAACCCTTGCTCTTGCGCCACCCGCTGCCGCAGCGCTTGCTCAGCCTGCTTTTGCTCGGTAATATCGCGCGATATGCTGATCACGGCCGTAACCCCACCGCTGGGCGCAAATTCGGGCACACAGCGACATTGATAATAGCGAATGCCGTCTATGGATGGAAATTCAAATTCGATTTGTTGGGGTTGGCCCGTCGCAAATACCTGCTCTAAGGCCTGATTCCAAAGCTCCGCTTGAGCATCGGGCAATCCCGATTCTTGGTTCGTTTTGCCCAAAAAGACCTGAGGCGGCAGACCCGTCACCTTTTCGATTACGGGGTTGACATAGCGATGGCGCAACTCTCGGTCATAGCGGGCAATCAGATCAGGAGAGTTTTCAGATAGCGCCCTAAATTCTTGCTCCCGGCGATAAAGTTCGGCCTCGGCCTGTTTGCGATCGCTAATGTCTTCGCCCACCCCCGCATATTGCACAAGCTGACCGGTAGCGTCTGTAATGGGAAAAATCTTGGCGCTGATCCAGCGAATCTGGCCATCGGGGCGGATAATCCGGTACTCTCGCTGTACGGGCTGGCCGGTTTGCTGCTTAGCAATGGAGGCCAACGTTGCTGGCAGGTCGTCAGGATGGACGCGATTAAGCCAAGCTTGGGGGTTTTCGTAGAGCACCTGACAAGGCTGCCCCCAGATCTGCTCATAGCCGGGGCTGACATAAAGGAATTTGCCAGAACTGGCCGACCGCAAAAAGAAGCACTGGCTGATGGTTTCCGCAATCAGGCGAAACTTTTCTTCGCTGTTGCGCAGGGCCGTTTCGATGTGCTTGTGCTGCGTGATATCGGTATCAACCGTGGTGACAATCCAGCAGTGGGCCTGCTCATCACGATGCGAGGTAAAGGTCGAAGAAATCCAGCGCAGGCTGCCATCTTTGTGAAAAAAGCGATACTCGACTTGGCCGGTTGTCTCAGCCACAATCTGATCGCGTCGGGGAATTGTAGCAGACTGCAAGTCGTCGGGATGAACGCGCAGCGCCCACAGCTGGGGCTCGCGGGTAAATTCGGCAGCAGTATAGCCAAAGACAGACTCGCACCCCGGCGAACAATAGCGATATTTAGTGCGGCCGTTGTCAAACATGGCAAAGCTAATGATCGACGCGATCGCCTTATTCAGTACATCGCTCAGCAGCGTGGCGTCATCCCTGTCAGTTGGAGGCAGCGCCGGGGCTAAAGCCGGGGAGTCTACTGGGGCACTGTAAGAAGCCCGGTCGGAAAGCTCACGGGAAGGATTATCGAAAGCCCAGGTGGGCTCATCGGCAGCCGTGGACGTCTTGTAGGATGACACCAACGCCTGTCGGAGCTGTTTTTGCAGGTGGAGCTCGGTCAATATGCCGCGCACTGTGCGTTGGAGTAGCGCTTCGGTAAGCTCAGCGGTCGAGAGATAGTCTTGGGCCCCCAGCTTTAAGGCCGCGATCGCCCAATCATTGTGAGTTGGATCGGCCAGCACGATCACGGGCAGGGCCGCCGCCCCATAGTAAGGCTGCAATAAGGCCAGCAGTGCTGCTGCGTCAGGGATTAACCAAGCGCCATCGATTACCATCAGGTCAGGCGGAGAAGGATGGCACTGCGACAGCATCTCCGCGCTAGATTGAGCCTCTAGGATATGGTAAACCTGGCGGCGATCGCCCTCTAGCGCCTGACGACAGGTGAGGCGATGGTCACGACTTGAAATTCCCAGCAAAATCGTTGGCTTAGGGTTCATGCAAATCTACGCTACCGGA
>DATNOW010000420.1:0-5625 GCA_036703515.1 Chroococcidiopsis sp. | reverse complement strand
CTATGCGAAATTACAAAACGGTCAGAACCGAATCTACTGCGAATTGAGAACCTTTGCTCAATTACTAAGAATATTTAACAAACTTGCAGTTCCAAGTGGGTCAATCATCTAGGGTTTGTCTGCCGGTTTGGATGGGCAGGTTTGGATAAGAACACCAATCGCTCCAACTGCCTGCGTACAGCTTGCCTGTTGGGATGTCCGCGAGGTGCAACGACAGCAGGTTGACGCAGGCCGTCACCCCCGAGCCGCAGTAAACAATAATTTGCTCGGCATCGCGGATAGCGGCCCAGCGCTCTTGCTGGATTTGGGGCGATCGCACCCTGCCTTGATCATCCGTTACCGCTTGCCAGGGCTAGTTGACCGCGCTAGGGATATGCCCGGCCACTGGATCGATCGGCTCTTGCTCGCCGCGATAGCGCACGGCCTCCCGCGAATCGACCAAGACGACACCGGGTTGGGCGATCGCCGCCTGCACCTGCTCCACATTCACAACCCAGTCTGTCTGCGGTTGCGCCTCAAAGCGGCCGGGCTTGGGTTCAGGAATTGCCTGCGTCACCGGATACCCCGCCTGCTGCCACGCGCTGAAGCCACCGTCGAGCACCACAACACGGTCGTAGCCCAGGTAGCGCAATAGCCACCACAGCCGCGATGCAAACGCCAAACGGGAGTCATCATAGACCACCACCAGGGGTGACGCGTGGGGCTGGCTCGAATCTAGTCCCATCTCTGAAAACTGTTGCGACAGGGCGGCGAGATCCGGCAAAGGGTGCCGTCCACCGTGCTCAGCCACTGGGCTAGATAAGGTTTGGTTGAGATCTAGATAGTAGGCCCCAGGGATGTGCCCCGTCTGGTATTGCTGGCGTCCCAACAGCGGATCGGCTAGAGAAAATCGGCAGTCTGCAATCACCACCTGAGGATCATCCAGATGCTCAGAGAGCCATTGGGGAGTCACAATTGTTTTGAGTGCGGTCTCAAGTGGTGTTTTAGGTGCGGTCTCAAGTGCTTCTGTCGATGTCATCGTCTCGTCTCCTTGCTGTTAAGACTAGATGCCGGTAAGCCTAGAAACTCGGCACCGCGATCGCAGAGAATTACGCTGCTATTTGTGTTGATTTATTAAGCTTTTGAGGCTGTTCTTTGGGGCTGGCTTAACCCATCCATTCGGCGTGGGGACAAGCGTTAGGCTGTAGATTGAAGTTATCCTAGATAGATCACTCAGTCAGTTAAGCCAGGCGATCGCTTAACGTTAAATCTGAGCCTAGGTCAGAAAGGCGGCTAAATCTCCGTGGAAAGCCCGATTTCTGAAATGTTTTTATTTTTCATACTGTAAAACAAGCCCAGATCGCATCATTGATGAGATAGCCTACCGTAATGTTTCACACTTCGATAGAGTCGGGTAAGTCTGTGGATACTCAAGGAGCGTCGGATACTAAAAGAGCATCCCTCTCTATTGGCACCCCCGACCCTGACCGTCCCAAAATCTTGGTTGTCGATGATCATCCATCCAGTCGAATGACTGCGGTTGCGCTGCTCTCCGTCGAAGGGTATGACGTGATCGAGGCAGAGAATGGTTTGGCCGCACTAGAGTGCGTCGTGGGTGCCGACCCCGATCTGATTTTGCTCGATGTGATGATGCCCGAGATGGATGGTTATGAAGTTTGCCGCCGTCTCAAGCAAGATGAGCAAACCCGCTTGACGCCTATCGTGTTTGTCACGGCGCTCAACGATCGTCGGGCCCGACTGCGGGGGATTGAGGCGGGTGGCGATGATTTTCTATCCAAGCCCTTTGACCAGATTGAACTGTCGGCACGCGTCAAGTCTCTGGTGCGGCAAAAGCGGCTGAATGAAGATCTCGATCACGCTGGGCAGGTGCTGTTTTCGATTGCCCGCACGATTGAGCGCCGTGATCCCAATACCGGTGACCACTGCGAGCGACTAGTGGTGCTGGGCAAAGCCTTTGGCGAATATCTCAACCTGTCGCGCAACGAAGTGCGGGATCTGATGTGGGGCGGCTATCTCCACGATATTGGCAAGATTGGTATTCCCGATCACGTGCTGCTCAAGCTCGATAAGCTGACGCCAGAAGAATGGATGATCATGCGCCAGCACGTGCTGATTGGAGAGCAAATTTGCCAACCGCTGCGCAAAATGCAGGGTGTCATCCCGATTATTCGCCATCACCACGAGCGCTGGGACGGTTCGGGCTACCCTGACGGGCTGGTGGGTAACGAAATTCCATTTTTGGCGCAGGTGTTTCAAATTATTGATATCTACGATGCGTTGACCAACGAGCGCCCTTACAAAGTTGCCTTTAGCCAAGATGAATCGCTACAGATGATTCGTGATGAGACCAATCGCGGCTGGCGCAATCCAGAGTTGGTTGAAACGTTCATCCAGTTTATCCACGGCTATACCCAGCGCTAATAGCGTCGATTGCGATCGCTGCGTTGCGCCCGAAATCACCCCCTACACCCACCGCAGGATAGCGGTTAGGGGTGGATGTGGGGGGTGGCAATGAAATGGTGGCAATGATGGTTCAGAAGCGGGGTATACTCCGGTGGAAACGGTCTGGTTGAGAAACACATGATAGCGGTAGCAATTTTGGCAGCGGGGCGTGGCACCCGGATGAAGTCAAACCTGCCGAAGGTTTTGCATTCTCTAGGGGAGCGATCGCTGGTTGAGCGGGTTTTGGGC
Organism: Chroococcidiopsis sp.; assembly: GCA_036703515.1. Lineage (GTDB taxonomy): Bacteria > Cyanobacteriota > Cyanobacteriia > Elainellales > Elainellaceae > DATNOW01. The sequence continues at coordinate 2,934 of DATNOW010000420.1, read as the reverse complement.
AGCGTTGCAGAAATTGCGCCCAGCCGTCGCCTAGTGATCGTGGGATATCGGGGCGATTTGGTCAAAGACTCGTTGGCCTATGATCCCGGCATTGAGTTTGTGGAGCAAACCGAGCAGTTGGGCACAGGGCATGCTGTCCAGCAGGTGATTCCCCATTTGCAAGGGTTTGAGGGCGATTTGCTGGTGCTGAATGGCGATGTGCCGCTGTTGCGCCCCCAAACGCTGAAGCGGCTGCTAGAGACCCATCAGCGGGAGCAAAATGCGGCGACGATTTTGACGGCAAACTTGCCCGATGCGAGGGGCTATGGGCGCGTCTTTTGTGATGGGCAAAACTTGGTCACGCAGATTGTCGAAGACCGCGACTGCACCCCGGCCCAAAAGCAAAATCGCCGCATCAATGCCGGGGTCTATTGTTTTCGCTGGGCAGATTTGGCCAAAGTGCTGCCGACCCTCGAAAGCAATAACGACCAAAATGAGTATTATCTGACCGATACGGTCAACTTTTTGTCGCCGGTAATGGCGGTGGATGTAGACGACTATCAAGAGATTTTGGGGATCAACGACCGCAAGCAGCTGTCTACGGCCTACGACATCTTGCAGGTGCGGGTCAAAGACGACTGGATGAAGGCGGGAGTGACCTTGATTGACCCCGATAGCATCACCATTGACGATACGGTGCAGCTTGCCCCTGATGTCGTGATTGAGCCCCAAACCCATCTGCGGGGGCAGACGGTGATTGGCACGGGCAGTCGCATTGGCCCCGGTAGCTTGATCGAAAATAGCCAGATTGGTGAAGGCGTGCGGGTGATGTATTCCGTGGTCAGCGACAGCACTTTGCAAAACAATACGCGGGTGGGGCCCTATGCCCATCTGCGGGGCTATGCTGAGGTTGGCACGGGCTGCCGCATTGGCAATTTTGTCGAAATTAAAAACGCCCAGATTGGCGATCGCACTAACATTGCCCACCTGTCGTATATCGGCGACGCCACGCTGGGTGAAAAGGTCAACATTGGCGCAGGCACGATCACCGCCAATTATGACGGGGTGCGAAAGCATCGCACGGTGATTGGCGATCGCACCAAAACCGGTTCAAACAGCGTTTTAGTAGCGCCGGTTACCCTGGGCACCGATGTCACGATTGGGGCGGGGTCGGTGATTACCAAAGATGTGCCTGACGACTCGTTAGCCGTGGCCCGCGCTCGACAGTTGACGAAAGCGGGCTGGCGTCCCCGTCCATCGGAACCGGCCGGTGAATAGGTCGCAATCTTAGACTAGATGGTTAGAAACTTAAATTGGGCAATTTTCCAATCATCTGAAACGTTTATGGATGTTGCGATTTGGAGCCTTTTGAGGTAAGGCGATCGCCCCATTTTCCCCTTGCCTAAAGAACTGTAACAGATCCTCACAAAGTCGATATAGCAACGCGGCTGGGTGATAGGATTCCAAAAAATGTTCAGCGGAAAATTCATGGCAGAAACTCTTACTGGACAAACTCCCATATACGGTGGCAGCACTGGTGGCCTACTCACCAAAGCTGAGATCGAAGAAAAGTACGCGATTACTTGGACTAGCACCAAGAAGCAGGCGTTTGAACTACCAACTGGTGGTGCAGCCATCATGCACGAAGGTGAAAACCTGTTGTATTTGGCCCGTAAAGAGCAAGGTCTTGCTCTCGGTACGCAGCTGCGGACGAAGTTCAAGCCCAAAATCGAGAACTACAAAATCTATCGGATTCTCCCCACGGGTGAAACGCACCTTCTGCACCCTGCAGATGGTGTCTTCCCTGAGAAGGTGAACCAAGGGCGTGAGCAGGTTAACACCGTTCCTCGCAATATCGGTAGCAATCCCGATCCCGCTACCGTTAAATTTAGCGGACGGCAAACCTACGACCCCTAAATTCTGATAGGTTGGGGAATATTCATCCCATGATGAATCACCTAATTTAGTCTGATGACGCCTTGAGAACCCTTTCTCAAGGCGTTTTTATAGTGCTTAATAACGAGGGATGACGAATGCCTATCGTGCATGGGGCGATCGCGGCTGGAAACGAAAATACGGCGGCAGCGGGCATTGAAATGCTGCGGCAGGGGGGCAACGCCTTTGATGCGGCGGTGGCGGCGGTGCTGGCGGCAACGGTGGCAGAGCCCTGTCTGACCTCGATTGCAGGCGGTGGTTTTTTGCTGGCCCATACCCACGACAACCGCAATCTGCTGTTTGACTTTTTTACCCAGACGCCGCGCCAAAAGCGATCGCCCCAGGGCGTTGATTTCTACCCGGTGGAGGTTGATTTTGGCACCACCACCCAAGAGTTTCATGTGGGGCTGGGGTCTATGGCGGTGCCGGGCACCCTGGCGGGGCTGATGCATATCCACGAACGGCTGGGACGGCTGCCGTTTAAGGCGGTGGTGGAGCCTGCGGTGCACTATGCCCAGACGGGGGTGACGGTAGATGCGTTTCAGGCTTACTGTTTTAAGATTTTGCAGCCGATTTGGCTGGGTAGCGAAGAGGCTCGACAGGCGATCGCCCCCACCGGAATGCTGCCCCAGGCTGGGGATGTGCTTACCTTTGGCAATTTGGCCAATACGCTGCTTTACCTGGCAGAGGAGGGTGGGCGGGCCTTTTATCAGGGCGACATCGCTCAGCAGTTGGTGAACGACTGCCAGGCGCGGGGCGGCTACCTCAGCCTTGACGATCTGCGCCACTATCGGGTGATTGAGCGTCAGCCGCTGACCCTCAGCTATCGCGGCACGACGTTTTTGACCAACCCACCGCCGAGTTCGGGTGGGGCGCTGATCGCCTTTGCCCTGTCGCTGCTGTCGTCGGTAGACTGGCGCGATATTGATTTTGGCAGCCGTGCCCATCAGCACATTTTGGCGGACGTGATGCGGCTGACGAACTTGGCCCGCAAAGATGGCTATGATGCGCGGCTGTATG
>DATNOW010000419.1:0-7346 GCA_036703515.1 Chroococcidiopsis sp. | reverse complement strand
GGCGTTATAAAAATATCCCGCTCCCCAAGTCAAACCTGCGATCGCAAACCAACTGGACAGTCGCAGTATTTTATTCATAACCCTGAACCACTGATGTAATTGTGATCTGTGAATTGCGAGATGTAATTGTGGAATGTGATTTTGAGCTGTGATTTTGAGCTGTGATTTTGAGCTGTAGTTGCGAGAGGTAAGCGTCAGATAAAAGCTGTTTTCAAGACGCAGACTGCAATGCCCCAACGCCTTAGAACTCAAATCAGAACTCAAAGTAAATAAACTGCGAAGGCTGGTTGGCGGCTAGCAAAATCGTCAGAGCAAACAGAGTGCGCGAGATCCACGGCGACGTCAGCAGGTCATACTCGCCCTCACACTTCCGCCAGATGGCCAGATGCTCCAAGAACAATACGCCGGTGGCTAAGATGAGGGTCAAGCCCAGCAAGATCTGCTGGTTGAATTCAAAAGAAGCGATCGCCTGCCCCATGTTGCCCAAGGAGTAAGCAAAGGGATTAACAATGGTTTGCAGCTTTTGCACCAAACGCCCCGTATTGGTTTCCATAAAGAACAGGCAACCAAGAATAACCGAGCCAAAGGTCAATGCCCAGGAAATAAACTGCGGCATAAACAGGCGATCGCCCACAAACCGATAGAAGGGACGACCGGCATAGCGCAACACCAGCAGCAGCAAGCCGTGATAGGCCCCCCAGAGGATAAAATTCCAGGCGGCCCCGTGCCAAAAACCCGACAGCGTGAAGGTGACAAACAGGTAAAAGGGAGCCCAGCTCTTTTTCTTGCCCATCAGCGGCAAAAACACATAGTCGCGAAACCAGGTGCTGAGGGTGACGTGCCAGCGTCGCCAAAATTCGTTGATGCTCTGGGAAGTATAGGGCGCTAGGAAGTTAACCGTGAGACGCACTCCAACAAACCGCGCTAGCCCAAACGCCACAAAGCTGTAGCCAGCAAAGTCGAAATAAATTCGCAGAGTGAATAAAAAGGCGTGGAACCAGATCAGCCAGGCATTCGTCGTGTCATCTAGGCTGATGAATGGAGAAATATTGTCGGCTAAGACAAATTTCATGAACAGCCCCAAAGACAACCAGCGAAAGCCTTCATCAAAGTTATCGAGGGTAAACTTAAACCGAAATGACTCAATCTGAGGCAGCAAATCCGCACGACGCTCAATGGGCCCAGCCACCACCTGGGGAAAGAAGGAAACAAAGTTAACGTAATCTAGCGCCTTGAGTGAGGTTTTGCGACGACTGGTGTAAGAATCAACGACAAAAGCCACCATCTGGAAGGTATAAAACGACAGACCCGGCGGGATCGAACCCATGCCCGGAACGTTTTTGGCTTGCCAGTTTGCGGTTAAAGCGGGGAACAGCATCCCAACTACATCTTCAACAAAGAAGTTGAGGTACTTAAAATAGGCCAACACCGCAATATCAAAGGCGATCACGGTTGTGGCGATCGCCTTGGTTCTCCAGCCCTGACAGCGCAGCATCCAGCTGACCATCACATAGTTGAAGACAATTTCAAAAATAAAGATGATAAAACTGCTGCGCGACGCATTGACAAACAGGGTCAGGGACATCACGGCCAGCCCAAGGGCGTCAAAGGCGCTATGCCAAAGATTGAGTGATTTCGCAATAAACCGGATTGTAAAGAAGGGAATGCTAAAAAGTAGCAGCACCCACCAAAACGAAAAATCTGAAAAGTTCATTGCACCGCTCCCCGACGTGAGGTGGCCTAAAGGAAGTTGTTTAGCGATCGCAGCAAGCTGCCAGGGTATCAGGCAAACCCCGTCAGCCGTCAACGAAATGTTTGTTAAGGGTTACAAATTTAATAAAAAACCGGGGTCATTTTTTGAAAGAGAGGTCGGGCCTCTCTTTCAAAAAACAAGAGCTAGGTTTGATTTAATCCACGAACCGGAGGGTGTATTACAGGTGGTTCCAATAGAAGCAACGGAAAAAATGTTGGACAGGCAAGTCAACACCCAAAACTCACCTGTAATCCAACCGGGGATGAATGAACACTCAAGAGCAGGCGATCGCCAACCCCAAAACCAGCTCAAAGAACAGCCAGCGCACTCCAATCAGCCGCGGCCCCACAGCCCCCAGCCTTTGCCGGTGCTGGCTTTTTCAGGTTCCGCTGCCGGTGCGGCGGCGGCGGCCACACCCGTTGCCGACACGCCCAGCTCGTTGACCAAGTGCTGAGCCGCTTTCTCAATGGTGGGATAATCCCACAGCAGGGTCGAGGGCAGCTCTTGACCCAGCCAATCTTCCAGATCGCCTACTACCGTCACAGAGTCAATCGAGTCCAGGCCGTAGCGGGTCAGGGGCTCGTCAATCTTGACGTTTTTAGCCGGAATCGAAAGCTGCTTGGAGAGCTGGTTTACGAGCCAGGTTTGGATGGCTTCAACGGATGAAACGGAAGTTTGTTGATCAACGGTTGCAGTCATGGTGTCACTAAGCTTGTAGTTGGAGTCTTTCAGTTGCATGGGTGGTGTCCTTTAGTTGATTAGCCTGAGCCAGTTGGAATGGAACAATCGAAAACAGCCGCTCGGATTCAAACAGCCGCAGCATCTCTTGGGCGATCGCGCTGTCATCAATGCGGGCGGGCAGATCCCGCTCGCGGCGGAACGTCAGCAGGAGACGGCGCAAGCTGAGAGCCAGCCATTCGCCCGACGCAAAGAACGTTCCGAGCTGGGTGCGGTTGTAGACCCACATGTGCACGCAGGCCGCAGCCGCATGCAGCACGCAGTAGTGTTTCGCCAGGTCAAAGGCCTCTGGCGACTGGTCATGACCAAACTGGAAGCTGAAATCAGCAATTTGCTGATCCAGATCATTCAGCTCGTCTACGACCATTTCTGCGAGGGTGACGATAGCTTCGAGCACCGCTGGCTCGACTCCACTATCGCTGCCGAGCTGGCGCAATGCCGCTAGCGACAGCTCTAACCCTTGAATGACATCGTCTCCCCCACGGGTGACCAGCTCTAGCTTGGTGCCGTTAAAGTTGGGCACCGTCGTTTCTAAGTTAAAGCTGGCGTTGAGACGAGCCTGCAATTCTTCTAAGCCACGCCCCTGGTTGCGATGGCGATATTTTACCAACTGCCGCAGCTGCAATAGCAGGGCGTGCAAATTGACAACGGTGCTGCCGTCAAACACGCTGATGATGGCATTGTCGCGCACCACCTTTTGGAAAATGCCCCAATCGTGGGCATCGCGCATGTAGTAGCGCGCACCCAGCACCACCGAGACATTTTGCACCATGGCTTCGAGCTGGGTGGTGACAAAATATTTGACCACGGCCGACCACACTGCAAACTGGGCTGGGGAAACGCTAAAGCCGCGAGCCGCCCCAATGGTGACGCAGTCGCAAATCAGGATGTCGAGGAAGGCATCGGTGAGGGTGCGACGGGGATGGGGCATGTCAAACACCGTCTTGCCATAGAGCTTGCGGTCGATGGCAAATTTTAGCACCGTGCGCAGGCCGGTGTCGGCTGCCCCCTGAGAAAAGGCGGCGCAGAGGGCGCGGGTGATCTGGAAGCCCTTGAGGGCAAGCTCTAGCCCAACCCCTTCGGCCCCCAGCCGGAAAGACTCGGGGATAAAGCAGTTGTCAAACCGGATGCCGCTCATATCCGAGGCGCGGATGCCGTGGGTCAAGATCTTCGGCAGGTGGCTGTAGGTGGCGGCGTCCAGCTTGCTTTTCTCGACCATAAATAGGCTGAGGCTGCGCGCCCCTGCGTCTGCATCGGTTTTGGCTAAGACAAAGGTGACATCCGAAATCGTGGCGCGGTTGATCGGCCACTTTTCGCCGTTGAGCAGATAGCCGCCTTCGACCTTGGTTGCGGTCAGCTCACTGGCCAATAGGTCGCTGCCGTGGGCTTTTTCTGAATAGGCCAAGCACATGGTGGCATTGTGATCTTTCATCAGGCTGGCCAAGGTGCGCTTTTGCTCATCGGTGCCTGCCATCCAGACGAGGTAAGACCAAAACATAGTGGTGAAGGCGATCGCCGAGGTCAAATCGCGCCGAGATAACACCCGCACAAAGGCAACAAACTCTTCAAAGTTGGTAAACTCACCGCCACATTCGGTTGGAACGTAGTGGTGCTGAAGCTTCCATTCGTAGAGCCAGTCGATGATGGCTTGGGGAAATTCTTCCGACTCGTCAAACTCCATCACCTGCTTAAACGACATGGTGCTGTCGGGATGGCACGGATCGCCCAAATCTCGTTCCAGGGCTTCAGCAACCCAATAGTTTTTTGGTAACGACATAACGCTTCCTGTAAAAAAGAGAATTAAAAGAGCGGCGGCTTGAATAATCGAATTGGATTGGAATGATTTGATCCAATTGGAGTGCTCGAAAATCCGAATTTTTCAGAATCTTAAACAGCGGCGCTTGGGTTGGGCAGAGATCAGTGCGCAACCCAAGGTCACCCCTGATTATGAGACCGTTTGCAGCTTTTGGAACAGCGAATCGACATCGCCTTCTAAATCGCGGAACTGCGCCTTAAACCGGGGATCTTCACTCCAGTCGGCAATGACTTGGAGTTCGCCTGCTTCTAAGCTGGCTTTACAGGCTCGGCGCTGAATCTTGCCGCTGGAGGTTTTGAGCACATTGCCTGGCTTCACCAAGATGATGGCGTGGGCCTGCAGCTCGTGGATTTCAGCGATCGCCTGACGGATATTGCTCAACACCTCATCGGTGTCAAACTCTTGGGGGTTACGCTCCACTTCCTGCACAACGATTAGCTTTTCATCTTGGTCGACCATAACCGAGAAGGCTGCCCCATAGTCGGGGCGCAGCGCTGGGTGAACCTGCTGCACTGTCCATTCAATATCTTGCGGATAGTGGTTGGTGCCTCGAATAATAATCAAATCTTTGATCCGTCCGGTGATAAATAGCTCACCATTTCGCATAAAGCCCAAGTCACCCGTCCGCAGGAAGGGGCCTTCGCCATCACTGGTGCGCGCCCGGAAGGTTTGCTCTGACTCTTCTTCACGGTTCCAGTAGCCGCTGGCGACGCTGGCGTCAGAGACCCAAATTTCGCCAACTTCGTCAGGGGCGCAGCGGGTCATCGTCGCCGGATCCACGATCGCCACCTGAGTGCCGCAGACTAACTGCCCACAGCCCGGCAGCGCCCGGACGCCCTCTCCCATATCGGTGGCGACAACGATTTTGTTGCGCTCGATCGCCTCGGTTTCGACGAGACAGAGTACGGGTGGCTTCATCCGAGGGCTGGTCGAAACCAGCAGCGTGTCTTCAGCTAAACCATAGGCCGGGGCAAAGGCATTCCAGCGGAAGCCGTGGGGTTCGTAGGTTTCAAAAAACTGCTCTAAAACGCGGGGGTTGATCGGTTCTGCGGCATTGCCAGCCCCAATCCAACTGCTGAGGTTGAGGGTAGCGCGCTGCTCTGGGGTGACCCGGCGGAGGCACTGCTCATAGGCAAAGTTGGGCGCTTGGCTGTGGGTGGCGCGGTAGTTGGTGATTGCTTGTAGCCAGCGCACCGGCTGCTTGATAAAGGCCAGAGGCGACATCACGTAGCAGGGGTGACCATTGTAGAGCGGCTGGGTCAAGCCTTCCACCAAGCCATAGTCGTGGAAGTAGGGCATCCAGGTGACGGTGACGCTGTCGTCATCGTAGCCGCAGGCCTCTTGCAAATAGCGAGAGTGGTGCATGATGTTGTGGTGGCTGATCATCACCCCCTTGGGCGTCGAGGTTGAGCCCGACGTATATTGCAGATACGCCAGCGTCTCGGGCGTCACCTGTGGATCAACCCAGTCATCCGCTAGGGCAGGCTCCACTTCCTCAGTGGCAATCCAGGTCATGTCTTGAAATTCGGGAAAGTCGACTCCAGCACTTTCCAACACCGTCAAAATTCGCTGGGTGGTCAGGGCGAAAGCCGCATTGGCGTCTTTGACGATGGCCCGCAGGCGCGGCAGCGCCCGCTTGAGGCGACCAGCATCGGGCGGCGGCACCGGAATGCCAATCACACCGCCGTAGAGCGATCCCAAAAAGGCGGCCATCACTTCTAAGCCCTGAGGATAGAGCAGCAACGCCCGTTCGCCTTTGGCATTGTGTTTTTGCAGCAGTGCACCAATAGCGCGGGCGTAGCGATCGAGTTCTGCATAGGTCAGAGAGGGGCCCTCTGTTTTGCCATCCACCAGAAAGGTGTAAGCCAGCTTATCGGGTTGGTTGCTGGCTCGCCAGCGCAGTAAATCTACCAGGGTAGAACAGTGGGAAGCTTGCGGAGTCGAGATGCTCTGAATCATGGCGATACTCAGAAAGTGCAGGAAGTAGGCGGATTAGTGACGATGGCTAAACGATGGCTAAGCATTTCAAGAGGGAGCACGACTTACCGGACTGGAGACCACGTTTGATCAACGCTGAGATCCGTGCAGAGGCAAGATAACGGCGTCAGGTTCAGGCATCGGTAAAAATGCTGTCATCTATCTAAGTCAGTAAAAACGCCGTTGTTAATTAGGAATACTGACATACTTGACAAAGCCCGCCTACACTTCATTTGCGCTCTTCATCGAAAAAACAAGTCTACCCCTCACCCCAAAGCAGATTAAATGTGCTGAACTCACTGAAAGAGAGGCAGTTCAAGGCACTGCAAGGCTTACGGGAATTATGAAGAAGGCGTGAATTTAGATTTTTTGGATAAAAAGTACGGCATGGGCATCCGTATATTTCCTAAGATTATCCTCTAAGTTGCCTGCTACGTCAGGAAATGCTCATGTTTTTTGGACGAAGAGCTTTCAATAGGTACCGAAGGGATACCGATCGTTTAGGTAAATACCGATAGGAAGTCAGCCGCCGCACAGCGCACCCCCCCAGCGCCCCTCCAAGCACAGCGTGGCAGTGCGCTGTGTGGCGCAGGAGTGCGCTATGGTGAGGAACATGACTCAGCCTCAGGCGTTATGGCATGTTCCTTCGGCGGCAAGCTTTCGCAGTTGCCGCGATCGCGTCCATGTCTGGATGGCATGCCTAGAGCGATCGCCCGCTGACCAAACCATGCTCTACGGTTTGCTGTCAGCCGATGAGCAAGAGCGCGCCGCCCGGTTTTACTTTGAGCTCGATCGGCAGCGGTTTATTGCCAGTCGAGGGCTGCTGCGGCAGATTTTGGGTCGCTATCTTGACTGCGATCCCCAGGCGATCGCTTTTTCCTATGCTGAGCGGGGCAAGCCGTTGCTGATGGGTGATTTTGGTGGTGATCCCAGTGGTGATAAGGCCCCCTGCGCTGTGCAGTTTAACCTGTCCCATTCGGGGGCGATCGCCCTCTATGCCATTGGCCAAGACCGCCGCATCGGCATTGACATTGAGCAAATCCGCCCCATGCCCACGGCCGA
>DATNOW010000418.1:0-4736 GCA_036703515.1 Chroococcidiopsis sp. | reverse complement strand
TGTTGGAACCGCCAACAGAGTCACGGTCAACGCAGACTCTATCGACATTGCCTCAACCTACGCTGGGCAAAACTCGATCAATACGCTGGGCACCATCACCACCGGCACATGGCAAGGAACGGCGATCGCCGTAGCCAATGGCGGAACCGGAGCGACCACAGCCACCGCCGCCCGGACAAACCTAAGCGCAGCCGGAGTCTTTCGCCAGTCCTTCACGAATGCGAGCTTAACAGCCGGAGTACTGACCCTGACTCACAACCTTGCTCAGTACTGCGACGTTCGGATTTATGACAACAACAATAAGCAAGTGCAGCCCGACGATGTGACGGCCACATCTGCCACCGCCGCTGCTGTCGATCTAACGTCCTTTGGCGCACTGTCGGGCACATGGAACGCAGTTGTAGTGGGGTAATCAATGGACTTCGGCAAAATCTTGGCCCGAGGGTTGGTTCAACTGGGAATAGGCGGCCCAAGCTTCAGGTCTAGCGGCGGTCAGATCGAGGTTCGCAACCCTGCAAACAACGGCTATGCAGGGCTAGCAGCGGACACACTGTCAGCAGTCACTAACCTGGCTGGAACGACTCTCCTTTTGACCAATCAGGGCGGCGCTGGAAGTAAGCGCCTAACGGTTGGAACCACTCCCCTAGCATCCCCAGCAGATGGAGACCTGTTTTTAGAGATCAATAGCAGCAACTTTCTTCCTTATGGATGGATATGGAGCTGGAACGGCAACTATTGGCTTAGTCCAGAGGAACGGCGACCTCTATCCTTTGACAATATCAGTGCACTGACGCGGGGCTATTTCGACTGCGATCAGGGGCTTGACGTCCTATTTTCCTCGCTGCTACTTAACGGATTTGTCGCCACGACGAACAACGGAACAGCTAACTGGAGCGCTCAATTAGAGCGGGTTAACAACGGGATATCTGTCACCGCAATCGGCAGTGCGGCAAGTTCGTCGGCACAATCTGCCGATGCTGGCTTTGCGGTTTCGGCTCCGACAAACGTCCACGTGGATGTATCGGCTGTCATTGCACGACAGTTTAGGGTCACGCTCTACAAAAACAACTCTCCAGGAAACTTCTTTGGAGGGGCAACGGCAATCTTCAGGTACGCTCGCCCATGATTAATCGAAACATCCTAACGGTGGATGGTCGCTATCGCGCCAACTACAACAGCAACGGCGAACTAGACAGCGTTAATGATGTTCAGACCGGGGCAACAGTCTGGGTGCCAAACCATCCAGACTACGCAGCAGAAAGCAACCCGTTGGCATTTGCATTTTTAACCCACTTGCAAGCAACCGGGGAATCTATCCCGCTCTATCGCGCTGACCTGGTAGCCACAGATGAACCCTGAGCAGCATCCATGCCCGATCGATTGCCCCAACCGCCGCCGAGCAAGCGAGCCGGCCAAGTGGGCTGTCTATGGACTGGCCGCTATATGCAGTGGGTTGATCGTTGCCATGGTTTTTGAGGTTGATTCACAGGGGCGATGGGTATCTCGTGACGATCCGCCACTGGGGGCGATCGCATTGTGCTTCGGCGTCGCCTGCTCTTGTCTGGGGGTGCAAGTTCCACTAGATTTCCTCGCTAATCCTCTTAAACGCTGATGTCCATTCGGTTTGACCAAATACTATTAGAAATCCTCGATTGGATTCGCAGGGCAATTCAATCGAGACGGGGCAAGGCGATCGCCAAACCCTACGAAGTCATAAGGGTTTACCCTGGGGACAAAGGCGTGCTCAGACAGCTCAAACGGGACACTGCGCGAGCTGTTTCCACCCTTGAGTTTCAACCCCACCGCAAAGCGGGGCAGCCGTTGCCCAACCGCGTGCATCTCTACTGCGATCACCTGGAAAAGCTACCAGGTGACCCCACGCCACGGGTAAGAGGAAAGTCACACCGCCTACAAATCTTGGAGGTGTCACCCGTCCTAACCCCCGAAGGTTACGCAATCTGTGAAATTCTGCTCAGGCAGGACTATCAGTTTCATCGGTCAGCCTATCGTGACGAATTCGCCCCAACCATTTTATTAGCTGTTGGTTTTCAGCTCCTGAGACTGCCCTACGGCGCAATTAACTGGGAGTTTGAAATAGAGGCTAGCGCCAAGCAGATTATGGGCAGTCGATGGGCGAAAATCTAACGCCAGCAAGCGCTGAAAATCCTCGTGTCACCAGTTCAAGTCTGGTTCCTGGCATCGTTACAGCGTTCACATATTCCACAGAGAAAAAGTTTTTCTCTCTTTTAGGAATGATTGAACCGCTGCCTGTACAGCAACTAATCAAGCTGAAACCCTGATTCTTACGTTACCTTTCAAGGGGCAAAAATGGAAAAGTCAGGGTTTTTGGTGTGTGCCAGTTGGTGATTTAGTCCAAGATTAGTCCAGCTAGAATTCTGGGACTAAAATCTTGCGCGATCGCCCTGCGTAATGTTCATATAAAACGGTGGTTGATACCCTCGCTAAATAGCTCACGTCGGCCACACTCAGATGGTTGAGCGCTTCGGTTATCCAGGTGTGGCGGCAATGATATTGGGATAAGTAAAAGGCGATCGCCCCTTGCTCTACCAGACCGTTGATCGTTGGCCGCCAGTGGCGTGTCTGAAAGTTTTTATAGTCGAAGTAGCCTCCCTCTACGCCAGTAAACACCAAGGCTTCACGGTTCATCGGCGATGGACGTAGCACCTGAAGCAGCAGCTGCAACCGTCGATTGCAGGGGAAGCGGGTAGTCTTACGGCTTTTGGTTGTCTGCCTGATTTTGGTGTCGACGGGTACCGCGTCCTGAAACAGAATCTCAGAGCCATCGGCCGCGATGTGCGCCCAGGTCAGGGCGGCCGCTTCCTCGGGCCTGCATCCTGTCCAAAACAGGAATTTGACCCACGGCGCATAGAAGGGAGCTGCCCGATCAAACTCCTCAATGATGCGATCGCGTTCCTCAATGGAGAATGCGGCCCACGCCTTATCGCTGGCCGGCTTGGTGCGGATTTGCCGAGGCAACCCTAGAAACGGGTTAGCTGTAATCAATTCAGATTCCATAGCCCAGTTCCCACAGGCTTGTAGTTGGACAAGGGTGCGTCTGGCTGTTTCCGCCGCATACTGGTTTAACAGCCAATCCCTGATTTCGATGGCCGATTCTAAGAAGGGGGCAAGCTTCTTCATCCGCTCTAGGCGTCGGGTCAGCTTGGTGTAGTCGCGCTGGAAGGTAGAGGGAGAAACTTGCCCTTTGCGAAAGTCGGCATATTTGAGCCATAGCTCTAGAACCTTCTTCGGAGTGATAGACCGTTTAGACCGCATCCCGTCACAGTTCGCCCCCCAGCAGGGACAATTGGCGATCGCACCCTAGCCAGCAGGCGATACAGCCATGGAACATCACACGGGCAGCACCGTACACCAGCAGGCGATCGCGGCACTCGCATAAATCGCACTGCCAGTAGGACACACGGGAGTTAGCAGGGCTAGTAATGCCCCAGCTAACGGCACCGGGAAAGTGTTCATCTAAGTCCCCCTTGATGCGCGGGGCCCATTCTTGATAGCTCATTGCTCCACTCTCAACAGGTCTAATTGCTCTGCCTGGTTTGCTTGCTCATCCAGGATTTGGTCTAATTTGCGGTTTAACGCTTGCAGGGCCGCGATCGATAGTTGTGCCCTTAGCGCCCACCAGTAATTGTCTGGGCTGAATTTAGCGAGGTAGGCGTAAACGTTACCCTCCAGCCACCCCGATCGCATTAGCGCTTGCTTTGCCCATTCGATTAGTCGGGGGTGCCCTCGCTCCCATCCCAGCCGCTTCAGTTTGGTCGATATCTCCGACAGCAGGGGAAGCACCGAGTTATCCACAGTTGCTCCCTCCAGAGTCACCATCTAAAACGCCAGAACCCGCACCTAGAGCAGTATTACGCCCTGCTTGGGCTGAAATCCACCCCTCTAACCATCCCTGAGCCGCATCAGCAAAGGCGTTACGCTCTGTTTGAGACAATAAGCTTCTAGCCGTTTGTGCTGATTTGGCTCCCTCAGAGCCAAAATCAGCACGATGGCTTAAAAATGCTGGGGGGTCTGGGGGGTTTTCCACAGGCTTGGCGGTTGGCTCTACTCCGAAGTAGTCGGGGTGCCACAGCTCGGGGTGTTTGTAGAGGGTTTCAGCCGAAAAACCCCACCGCTTGACCAGCAGCTGCAGCCGGTGGGTGATCTTTTAGGGTAGCGTGCCGAAATACAGCAGCTCAGTGATGGCCTCATCCAGCCGGCGACGGGCTAGGGTGCGCTGGGTGTGGTTCCATTCGTTGACTTTGCGCCCTGGCGTTGGGTCTGGCTTGGCCTGTTTGGTCGGGTGGTGGCCGTAGGGATAGTAGCGGCTATTTTCTACGCACTTGGCCCAGGCTTCGGCCTTGGCGTAAATCTCGTGTTTATGCCTGCACCATTCCTCATAGCCGGGCAGCCTGGTGGCCACTTTGACGATCTCGCTGATGAGGCGATCGCCTGTCAGTGGTTCACCCCCCTCTATGCGATGACCAAAAATGTAGGCCCGCAATGTGACGCGGCCCAATAGCCGATTAGTCTGGCCGTGGTCTGTCCAACCCGGTTCTATTTCGGTGTTGAGGTCATCTAAGAACTTCTGACCTTTGTAACCCAGCTTTTTATAGCTGTGCTCGATGGTTCCTAGCACCCGATTAAACAATGCCCAGTTGAGGTGATTGCGGGTCTGGCAAAATCGCCACGACGAGCAGAACTTCTCTCTCTCGTTA
>DATNOW010000417.1:0-2874 GCA_036703515.1 Chroococcidiopsis sp. | reverse complement strand
AGCGGGCTGCTGGGGTTACTCTATGCCCGCCACGCTCCCCATAGGGTGAAATCGCTGACGTTGCTCTCGGTCGGGGCCGACCCGGCCGTTGATTGGCAGGCTCACTACTATACCCAAGCCCAGCTCTTGCCCTGTAGTCGCGATATTTTGCTGGCCCAAATGGTGCACACCCTATGGGGTTGGCAGTCGCCACCCACCCGGCAGGCCTTGATCAAGCGGCTTGATCGCGATTTACTCACGGCGCTGTCGCCCCACACCCTGCTGCGGCAGGCCAGCATTCCGCCAGAGGGGGCACCCGTGCCGCTATTGGTCTGCGCGGGGGGCGAGGATCTAGTGATCTCACCCAGCCTGTTTGACGGATGGCAGCCGCACCTGAAACCGGGCGATCGCCAATGGCTATGCCCCCAGGGTCGATACTTTTTTCACCAAGCCCACGCCGAGCAAACCGCCCAGCGGATCCAAGCATTTTGGCATTCCTTGCCCGATTGCAGCGTGCCCTCGTCCCTCAGCCGCACCTCGGTTTAAGAGCTAGGGCTAGCGCAATAGACCCATAGATCCACTAGATCTATTAGATCCATTGATTCAATGATCAATGCACCCCTCGATCAATCTATCGATCAATAAACCATCGATCAATAAACCAATGCGTGAATCCCTGACCATTCTCTGCCCCGTTTCAATCTGGTTTGTCTTGATGGTGTTTGTCACGACGCTTTGTTTTGCCATTCACGATGGCGTCAGGCGGCTGCGGCGATTACACCAAATTCCCTGTAGTCGCTGCGCTTTTTTCACCGGAGAGTATCAGTTGAAATGTACAGTTCAGCCCTGCAAGGCGCTGTCAGAAGCGGCCATCGGCTGCCCAGATTACCAGCCCGCCCCACCCCGTTTGGGGCACTTATCTCGCAGACGCCGCCCGTGGAAACGATAACGCTGGCGATCGCGATCTGTGATCAAGCGATCTCGAAAAGTGGCAGATTCTCGGTTACTCTCGTAATGAACGTTAGACCGACATCGTCATATTGAGCGCCGATCTGCCCATGAATATTCGCACGATCTCTACGACCCCTTTTGCTGATCAAAAACCCGGCACATCGGGGTTGCGCAAGCTGGTTAAGGTGTTCCAGCAGTTTCACTATTTAGAAAATTTTGTTCAAGCAATTTTTGACAGTCTTGATGACTTTCAGGGACAGACGCTGGTCGTCGGCGGCGATGGTCGTTTTTATAACCGCCAAGCGATTCAAATTATTCTTAAAATGGCAGCGGCCAACGGGTTTGGTAAGGTGCTCGTCGGCCAAGGCGGAATCCTATCCACTCCAGCCGTCTCCTGCGTCATTCGCAAAAACCAGGCCTTTGGCGGCATTATTTTGTCGGCCAGCCACAACCCCGGCGGCCCCGATGGTGACTTTGGCATTAAATACAACATCAGTAACGGCGGCCCGGCTCCTGAAAAGGTGACCGAGGCGATGTTTGAACGCAGCACCACCATCGACGGCTATAAGATTTTAGATGCTACCGATATTGACTTAGACACGCTGGGCACCAGCACCATCGGCGCAACTACGGTTGAGGTGATCGATGCGGTCGACGACTATGCCGGGCTGATGCAGTCGCTGTTTGATTTCGATCGCATCCGCGACTTTATCGCCAGCGGCGGCTTTCGGATGGCGTTTGATGGCATGCATGCAGTGACGGGCCCTTACGCCCACCGGATTTTTGAACAACTGCTGGGCGCACCCACAGGCACGGTGCAAAACGGGGTGCCCCTCGAAGATTTTGGTGGCGGCCACCCCGACCCCAACTTGGTCTATGCCCATGACTTGGTCGAGATTATGTTTGGCGACAATGCGCCGGATTTTGGCGCGGCCTCAGATGGCGATGGCGATCGCAACATGGTCTTGGGACGGCAATTTTTTGTTACCCCCAGCGATAGCTTGGCCGTTCTGGCCGCGAACGCCAAACTGGTGCCGGGCTACAAAGACGGTCTCGCCGGGATCGCCCGCTCGATGCCCACCAGCCAAGCCGCCGACCGGGTGGCTAAGGCGCTGGGGATCGACTGTTATGAAACCCCGACGGGCTGGAAGTTTTTTGGCAACCTGCTCGATGCCGGCAAAGCAACGCTGTGCGGCGAAGAAAGTTTTGGCACCGGCTCCAACCACATTCGCGAAAAAGACGGGCTGTGGGCAGTGCTGTTTTGGCTGAATGTGCTGGCGGCGCGGGGTGAGTCGGTCGAGCATATCGTCCGCAGCCACTGGCAAACCTATGGACGCAACTACTATTCGCGCCACGACTATGAAGCGGTAGATAGCGATCGCGCCAACACGCTGATCACCAACCTGCGGGCCCAACTGCCGACCCTACCCGGCAAAACCCTCAACGGTTATGAAGTGGAATATGCCGACGACTTTAGCTATACCGATCCCGTAGACGGCAGCGTTAGCCAAAAGCAAGGCGTTCGCCTCGGCTTTACCGACGGCTCGCGGGTGGTATTCCGCCTGTCGGGCACAGGCACCCAAGGAGCTACCCTGCGCCTCTATCTAGAAAGCTATGAACCCGACGCAGCGAAGCAGGATATTGATCCCCAGGTGGCGCTAGGTCGCCTAATTACGCTGGCGGATGAAGTCGCCCAAATTCATACCCTGACCGGGATGGACACCCCCACGGTAATCACCTAACAATGTGATTACCTAACGATTACGGTAGGGCGCACCGATGCGCGCCCTGCCCAGATCCCCAGCGTGAATTGGGGATTTGTATTGTGGTTTTGCACCACAGGAACCTTGACCGGTAGGGGCGCACCGATGTGCGCCCTGCCCAGATCCCCAGCGTGAATCGGGGATTTGTATTGTGGTTTTGCACCACAGGAACCTTGACCGG
>DATNOW010000416.1:0-2417 GCA_036703515.1 Chroococcidiopsis sp. | reverse complement strand
CCAGCCGCGAAAAAGAAATGGCGCGATTGCTGTCGGCGATCGCCAGCGCGCTGGAAACGCAGCCCTTTTTGCTCGGTGAGTCGCTGAGCGCAGCCGATATTGCCGTCGGCTCGATCTTGGCCTACATGACCCTGCTGGTCAAACTGAGCTATGAGGGCTATCCGGCAATCGAGGCCTATTTAGAACGTTTGACTAGCCGCCCCGCCTTTCACAAGAGCATTGGCGCACGTTCTAGTCACTAGTAGCCATTAGAAGGTCATTAAAAGCCATTAGAAGATCAGGTTAAGAGATCTAAGGGTCGGCGCTGAGACAGAGCGCAAAAGCTGACCCTTAGATCTCTAGAATTAAACGGTCGAACCAAACAGCCAAATCGATCAATCAATCAATCAATGGAAGCGATGGGACAGCAATTGCTCTTCGAGGGCGGCAATGCGGTTGTAGGCCGCCGTAAGCTGGGCCGTGAGCCGCTGCACCTGAATATCTGCCGTTAGCTCGCGATCGCCACTTTGGCTTTCGGAATCAAAGTAGCCATCGTCCGTCAGCACGTCTTTGTGCTCCATCGCGGTGTCAAAGTCAGCGCGATGCTGGTTAATGTGACGGCTAAAACCGCTGGCAACAGAAACGCGACTGTTTTGACCAACTCCGGTCAAGGCACCAACCTCAGGCAATGCGATCGCAATGCGTTCGTTTAGCCGATCAATCACTTGATGCAACGCATCAACCCTTGTGCTTAATCCGGCAATTTGTTCCTGCAGTGAGTCCATGCGGAGCCTCAATTTCTAAATGAATGTCTATTCTGTCTATCTTAGAAACACATTGCCGTAGACATCAGTTATTCCTGAATCATTTAACGTTTGAGCGAGCAAGAATTATTCATGAAGTCTGCCTTAATATTGCGCTTCGTATCGCCAAGAATAGGCTTGAATCTATTGAAAATTAAGAAAATCCCTCCATTTTTTAGAGTTAGTAATTGGGCATGCCCAAAGCTGTAGAGAGTGCTGATCTATTGTTCCTTGGGGTTTGATTGGGCTAAAAGAGATCAGTAAATCTATGGAAAGAAGTGCGCTTTGCAAATGAAAAATGGCGATCGCCCCATCCATGGGCTGTAAATCGCAATTTGCATATCCCCATTCAATGGCAAAAATCTAACAAATTGCCCGCCTTCGCTTCCGTTTGCGGGCTGTATCTAGCCAATTGGCAGATAGAAACTGTAGCTAAAAAAACTTTTTCGAGCTTTCTTTCAGAGATAGCGCTGAGGGAGTGCCGTTGAGCGATTGCCGTTGATCTAGCGCCCTTCCTGCCCGATCGTTTGTTCAACACCGTCCTGCTTTTTCTCTAGTGGCGATCGCAGGTTCAATTATCGCCAGTCATCGCGATAACCGTAAAATAGGCAATAGTCGATCGTTTATTCAACAGTTTGTTCAACAGCAGATGACGGCTTGGGCTCAACACTTTAGGGATACGCGCAGACGATGCTGACGTTTCAAGACTTTTTCACGGCTTGTACCGGACTGTGGATCACAGAACGCACCTACCACTCGATGCTCGAAAATGAAATCGAACGCTCCCATACCGAGTTTCGAGTTCACGCCCTCGATGGAGACGAGAAACAGCAAATTTTATCAGGGGTGTTCACAAGCCCATCCACCGCAACCGCAGGGGCGGCGGCCGATGCCATTCATCACCAATGCCCCGGCTTTGCGATCGCCTTTGATACAGTTTCGGAAAAAGGCGAGCAGGTGTCAATGCAGCTCAAGGCCCTGTTTGTGCCCGATGAATGCGCATTGTTGCCCACAGCAGAGGTCGAATCGTGGCTGCTGCCCACAGCGGCCCAGGTGAATCTGTCCCCAGCCAGCGATGTGATTCGAGGGTTTTATCTGCGCGATGAGGGCTATTCGGAAGCGGGGGCGATCGCCGGTCGGTTTACCTATCAGCCCACCCGCCAAACCTTAGAGATGACCACCTACTACAAGCGTTCTGTTGCTGTTGACCAAATGCGGTTCATTGCTCCCGATCTGCGTCTGCGCACCATTGTCACCTATCAACGCCCGCCAGAAGGCGAAATGCCAACGCTGATTAAATTGGTTGGGTTTGGGGTCGAACATAAACATCCCGGTTAAGGCGGAGCAGGGTAAGTGGAATTGAGGTGACTAGAACTCAGATGACTGGGACTTGTGACTGGAACTCAGGTGACTGGAACGTGTGACTGGAACTTATAGTGTGGAGTTTGCATGATAAATCGGCGATCGCTACTGGTCGGAACGGGTCTGCTGGCCTTGAGCCAGTTTTTATCAGCCTGCGGCCAGCGAGCCCAGACTACGCTGCGGGTGCAATTTTTAGAAAAATCGATTCCCACCCAGCTTTTGCAGCAGTTTGAGCGCCAGCTTGGCAAGCAAACCAAACTGCTCTTTTCGGCG
>DATNOW010000415.1:0-2808 GCA_036703515.1 Chroococcidiopsis sp. | reverse complement strand
TAGCGAATGCTTCTCAGTGGAGAAAAAACACAGGGGGGCGATCGCCTATCTGCGCTAGCATTGCCTAGCTCTCACCATGCATCTCGGGACAGCCAATCTTAAAAAAGCATTAAAAAGAGAGATTTAGACGACAAATTAGCTAGGTACTTTAAAACAGTCCGTAATAGTTCATGGCAGCTCATAACAGTCCATAGCAGTCCATAACAGTCCACATCCGAGCATGTATTGAATGAAATCAACATTTCAAGAAACCCTTCAAGAAACCCTTCAGGAAACCCCGCTTAAAAAATCTGACTTCGTCTTGACTCCTTACATGAAGAGCAACGACGGACTCGCTATTTTTCAACTCCTCAATACGATCGTTCCCTACATTCTGCTTTGGGCCTTAGCGTATAAAGCGGCCGCGATTTCGGTTTGGCTACTGCCGCCGATTATGGTGCTGATCACGCTATTTTCGCTGCGCTGTTTTTCGTTGATGCACGACTGTGGGCACTATTCCCTATTTCGGTCAAAACGCGTCAATCGCATCGTCGGGTTTATGCTGGGTGTGCTCAACGCTATCCCGCAGTATCCCTGGTCTAGAGGGCACGCCTATCACCACAAAACCAACGGCGACTGGGAACGCTATCGCGGCCCAGCGGCAATTTTATCCACCGAGCAGTTTGCCAAACTGAGCCCAGCCGGGCAGCGCAACTATGAGTTGCTCAGACATCCGCTGATGCTGCTGCCGGGTGGTTTTTTCTACTTGGCGATTAAGCCCAGACTGGCGCTGATTGCAGGTAGTTATGGCTTCATCAAACACCTAGTGAACTGCCTAAAAACGTCGCCCAGTATGGGTTTAGGGCAAATTATTGCAACTTACAAATCCAAGAATTGGTATACCGCTGGCGAGTTTTGGGATTTGTTGTTCAACAATATTTTTGTGGTCGGCGGCTGGGTCATCCTTGGACATTTCCTTGGCTATGGCTTCTTTTTTGGCACCTACTCCATTACCCTGACGCTGTCAGCAGCCATCTTTATCTGCGTTTTTTTTGTCCAACACAACTTTGAAGGTTCCTATGCTCATCGCACAGAGGGCTGGGATTATCTACGGGGAGCGGTTGAAGGCAGCAGCTATTTAGACTTTCCGGCGTTTCTGCGATGGTTTTCGGCTGACATCAGCTATCACAACATTCACCATCTGTCAGAACGGATTCCAAACTATCACCTCAAAGCTTGCTACCAGCGCAATCAGCACCTGTTGACGCAGTCTAAAACGCTTCGCATTAAAGATATTCCCGATTGCTTTAAGTTTATTTTGTGGGATGCCCCGACCAATCAACTGATGGCGATCGCCACCTTCCGGCAGATGGCACAGACACAGGTACAAGCGCAAGCGCAGGCACAGGCGCGAACTAGTATTCAGCCGCCTGTTGAACCGGCTGTTGAATCTGCGGTGCAAAATGCAGGACAATCGGTTTAAGCCCAAAGATTCTGGAGATCTTAAGGCCAAGCAGCGAATTTTAAGGATAGGACTTGACCGGGATGAGTTTATTTGGAGTGGCGATCGCAATCTTGCTGGCCCTGCTCACCATTGCGCTAGCGCTTTATCTGCTGACAGCCCGCCGCTATCAATCGTCGGACTCCGTGGCCAATTCCTACGATCAGTGGACGGAAGACGGCATTTTAGAGTTTTATTGGGGCGAACATATCCACTTGGGGCATTACGGCTTGCCGCCGCGCCGCAAAGATTTTTTAACCGCCAAATCTGATTTTGTCCATGAAATGGTGCGCTGGGGTGGCCTAGACCGTCTGCCACCGGGTACGACGGTGCTAGACGTGGGCTGTGGCATTGGCGGCAGCAGCCGTATCCTCGCCCAAGACTATGGCTTTGCCGTGACCGGGGTAACCATCAGCCCACAGCAGGTCAAGCGTGCCCAAGAGCTGACGCCTGCGGGCTTGAGCGCCCAGTTTCAGGTGGATGATGCCATGGCGCTCTCGTTTCCCGATGCTAGCTTTGACGTGGTCTGGTCGATCGAGGCGGGGCCGCACATGCCTGACAAAGCGGTGTTTGCCCAAGAGCTGATGCGCGTCCTTAAGCCGGGCGGGGTGCTGGTAGTCGCCGACTGGAACCAGCGCGATGCCCGCCAAAGGCCGCTCAATACTTGGGAGCGACCCGTCATGAAGCAGTTGCTGGATCAGTGGGCCCATCCCGCTTTTGCCAGCATTGAAGAGTTTGCCGAACTGTTAGCGGCGACGGGCTTGGTGGAAGGCATGGTGACCACAGCAGACTGGACTCGGCAAACGCTGCCGTCTTGGCTTGATTCGATCTGGCAGGGGATTGTCCGCCCAGAGGGGTTAGTCCGCTTTGGGGTTTCGGGCTTTATCAAATCGCTGCGAGAAGTGCCCACTATATTGCTCATGCGCCTCGCTTTTGGGGCGGGGCTGTGCCGGTTTGGCATGTTTCGGGCGGTGCGCGGCAGGGGATCTTCCACAAACGCAATGCAAGACCGCATCAAGGCCACGGTCTAAACGCGGGATTGGGTGGCGAATTATTTCAGGACGAATTAGTTCACCCCCAATTGTCCAAGCGCGCTTGGACAATTGGGGGTGGTAATCTGTGCTTGATCGCCTGATCTATATTGCATTCCATGATTGTTCTGATACTCGCTTTGGTTACGGGGCGCGCTATAGTGGAGCCTGAATTTGGCCGTTCGTCCTGGTACAGATCGCGAATTCAAGCATTTCCATCAACCCGGTATTCTGTCAGGGCGCACAGCAGTGCGCCCCTACCCCCAAATTTTAGGTTACTCAATCTCTGATCCTTAG
>DATNOW010000414.1:0-3914 GCA_036703515.1 Chroococcidiopsis sp. | reverse complement strand
CCATTGTGTACCCCATGGCCATTATCAGCCGCACGCGCAACGCTCAAGCTGCCCAGACTTACACGCAGTTTCTCTCTAGCCCCGATGCCCAAAGCATTTTTGAGCAGCATGGTTTTGGGCTGCCCTAACGGCTAGGCTGTTAATTCCACGGGCTGCTTTCCCATTAGTTTTTCTGGCTGATGTTCTATTAATTTCCCTGGCTGATTTTCCACTAATTTCACCCGCTAATTCCACTGGCCTAGGAGTTCTGTGCGCACCACCTCTGGGCTTACCGGGCGTGAAAACAGATAGCCTTGGCCGTAGTCACAGCCCAGCGATCGCAGTAGATTGAGCTGTTTTTCGGTTTCGATGCCCTCGGCCACCACCGTCAGCCGCAAGCTTTGAGCCAGCATCAAGATGGCCGTCACCACGTCTAGCTGCTTGGTGTTCTGGGTCATTTGGTGGATAAAGGAACGATCGATTTTGACCGTATCGATGGGTAGTTCCGTTAAGTAGCTGAGTGATGAATAGCCGGTGCCAAAGTCATCAATACAGACTCGAATACCCCGCTGTTTTAGCTGTATTAGCAAGGCGCGCGTTTGATGGGCATTATCCATCAAAACACTTTCGGTCAGCTCAACTTCTAAACAAGACCCGTCAAGCTGATAGGTTTCAAACAGTTGATCAATGTCGTCAATTAAGCCCGGACGCATGAGCTGTTTGGCGGAGAGATTAACGCTCATCCGGGGGATCGGTGTGCTGGGATAGAGCGATCGCCACTCTTGGGCTTGGCGGCACACCCGCTGCAATACCCACCGCCCGAGGGCAACAATCAGCTCGGTTTCTTCGGCCAGGGCAATAAAGCTCGACGGTGGAATGGTGCCGCGCTGAGGATGATCCCACCGGGCCAGGGCTTCTAGGGCGGTGAGATGGTTGTTGTTGAGGGCCACAATCGGCTGATAGTGCAGATAGAGATGCTGGTTGTGCTGGTTTTGGATCGCCTGCTGGAGGTTGGTTTCGAGGTCGAGCCGGGCGATCGCCTGGGCCTGCATGCTGGCATCAAACCAGGCCACCTTATTTTTGCCGCGCAGGCGGGCATAGTATCGGGCTGTATCGGCTGCTCTCAAAAAATCTTCGGCTTGGTTATAGTTGGTCGTGCTCAGGGCGATGCCAATGCTACAGGTTGAAAACAGCGTCACGCCGCTAAACTCAAACGGCACATCGAGGGTTTTGTGAATCCGATCGCAGAGGCAACTGATGGCGGTGCGATCGCCCAGTGAATTGTCGGCGACAGTATTTTGTGGCTCGGGCTGAGGCTTGGGCTGGAATGTTGGTTGGGATTCTGGCTGGAAGGTGGTTTGTAATTCTGGCTGGGGGGCTGACTGGAATTTTGGCGGAGTGCAGGAACAGCTATGGGAATTGCCGTTGGAGTAGCCGTTGGAATGGCCGTTAGAATGACTGCTGGAACTGCCACTGGAATGGGCGATCGCCTCATCGGGCTCGCTCCACGGCTCAAAATCATTGGGCAACAGCCCGGGTAATAAAATGGCAAACTCATCATCCCCCACCCGGGCCAGCAGATCGCCCTCGCGCAGGCAAGATTTGAGTTTGTGGCTGAGTGCTACCAAAAATTGTTCACCGAGCAAGTGCCCCAAGCTGTACTTAATGGTTTGGTAGCGATCGACATCGACCAGCACCACGCCAAAGTGAGACTGGGTCGCCTGCGAGTGTTCAATGCAATCTTGGAGCGTCTTCAGAAATAAGGCCCGGTTTGGCAGCCCCGTCAGCGCATCAAAAAACGCCAAAAAGCGGATGGTCTCAAAGGCTTGTTTGCGCTCGCGGCGGACAGTAGCATCGCGTATTTCCCGTTCAATGGTGGGCACCAATCGGGTTAAGTTATCTTTGAGCAAATAATCGTGAGCCCCTGCTTTCATTGCCGCTACAGCAGTTTCTTCACCGACTGAACCCGAAACGATGATAAACGGTAGATCTACCTCCAACTCTTGCATAACTTGGAGGGCGTTGACTGCCGTAAACTGAGGCATCGAGTAATCGGCTAGAATAACATCCCATGATTGCTGGGTGAGCGCTGCCTGCATTGCTGTGGCCGTATCAACCCTTTTATATTGCGGGCTGTAGCCGTTGCGCTCTAACTCTAAGACGAGCAGCAGTGCGTCCTCTTCAGAGTCTTCTACTAGCAAGACATGCAAAGGAGTGGACATTAACGTTCCTGAACCATGAAGCAGTGGAGTTGAGTTTCAAATAGTGAGTTTCAAATAGTCAGTTAAACCAGAGCCAGCTAAACCAGTAGCCAGCTAAACCAGAGCCAGTTAAACCAGTAGCCAGTCAAGCTAGCCGTTTTTAAATTGAGCCATTCTAAATTGAAAAGTGAAATCATTCAGACACTAATCTAGACACTTATTATGGGGCGATCGCCTGTGTTAATTTGCTATGACTATCGGCGATTCCTGAAACTTACGAATTTAAAAAGAATCTAGCGTGATTAGTTTGCAGTGGACTCTAGTTGACATTGACAGCCTGTCGACAAGCTACAGCCTTGCTCAAAGTTAAGCCATGACTTCTATGCACTTCAATGTATTAGGGTTGGCGATCGCGTTCCAGTGCCAGAACGATCGGATATGAAAAAAGAGTTCCCATGGAACCCTTTTTCAAATCGTTTTTTTACGCTCAATTTATAGTTTCTAAAAGAAAATTGCTGAGCGTTGAGGTTTTAAAAGTCAGTCTACATCAGACTTTCACCCTTGATTCCTAGGAAATTTCAATAGTTCGTGTAATGCCTTAATACAGCCGCACTGTAGCCATTGCACATAAAAATGGAACCTATTGTTTAGATAGGTTCCACAATCTTTGGTTTAGCCGCCCTATAGATTACGCGAGTGATTAGGCGGATGATTAAGCGAAGTAATCGGAGGCTTTCAGCGTTCCAGCTTTGGCATTGCCTGGCTTAAACTGAATGCCGGTTACATCCACAAACAAATCGGTGCTGGGGCTAAATGGGTTGCGCCCATCGTTGACGGTCAAATAAGTTCTCTGCCCAAACTTAAAGAAGGCCGCTTCATTTGCCTTCAAGGCCTGTTTGCCTTTTTTGAGCGGGTTTTTGTCGGCATACACGGCTTTAACGGCCTTCAACAGCGTTTTCTGCTTGATCGTTCCAGCGTTTACCAAGTTTTTGGGTAGGCTGCGGGTGGCGAGATTGGCGTCAAAGTCTAAGACAAAGCGATCGCGCTCACTGTACTTAAAGTCGGCAACGCGATCGCGTCGGCCAAACAGTGACGTCCGCAGGGCTTCACGCTTGGTTCGCCCTGAGTAAATAAAGCGATCGCCTCCAGACCCACCGCGCAGCGTATCTGCACCGGGGCCAGAGTAGAGCAAATCATCGCCAGATTCGCCCGATAGCGTACTGTTGCCCGTACCTGCTTTGATCACATCATTGCCGAGACCGCCGGTTAGGGAGTCGTTGCCTTGCCCCCCGGTGATCGAGTCGTTGCCTTGCCCCCCGGTAATGGAGTCGTTGCCCTGTCCACCATCGATGGAGTCGTTGCCGTCACCCCCCGAAACAGAGTCGTTGCCCTGTCCACCCGTAACGGAGTCGTTGCCCTGTCCGCCCGTAACGGAGTCGTTGCCGTCACCCCCGCCCACGGAGTCGTTACCGTCCCCGCCTGTAACGGTATCGTTGCCGCTGCCCCCAGTGATCGTATCGTCGCCATTGCCTCCGGTGATCTCGTCACCGCCGGTGCCTCCACCGACAATCAGCAAATTATCGGTGAAGTTGCCGGGGATTGGCTGCTGGGTGACATAATCTCTAACGTCAAAGTTAGCAATTTCATGAATATTGGTTGAATCGCCGGTGGAAGCAGCGAAGCCAAATTTGAACGTGCTCGGCAATGCCCCGTTAACTGCGGTGACATCAAACC
>DATNOW010000413.1:0-3219 GCA_036703515.1 Chroococcidiopsis sp. | reverse complement strand
CCCTGTGGCCCAGCCTAACGAAACGCTGCCCGCGCTCCAGGCCCATCCCTTGCCGCCGAGCTTGGCCCAATGGCACGATGCCAGCGGACAGGGCGACTATTTTGATGCCATCCAGCCGACTAACGTGGGGTATCTAGTGTGGTCGCATTTTCCGGTTTCAGTTTATGTGGAGCCGCCTGCTGAGCAGTCTGCTGAACCGCCTATAAGGTCGCCGGCCGAGAGTGCAGGCGATCGCGCGCAAGATTGGTTTGATGCGGTGCAGCGCGCCATCCAAGAATGGACGACCTACCTGCCCTTGACGGTAGTCAGCACACCCGACAGCGCCGACATTGTGTTTTGGCGCAGGGCACCCCGCATTGAGGGCTTTTCGGCACCCAACTTTCGGGCGCG
Source organism: Chroococcidiopsis sp. (assembly GCA_036703515.1). Taxonomy (GTDB): domain Bacteria; phylum Cyanobacteriota; class Cyanobacteriia; order Elainellales; family Elainellaceae; genus DATNOW01. The sequence goes on along the minus strand of DATNOW010000413.1, from coordinate 2,829 downwards.
GGCAGCGGAAACCGAATATCAACTCTACATTCAGCGGTCGGCGAACGCTCCAGCTACCTTGTCCCATCGATTTACGATTGTCATTCGTCCGCGCCAGTCGATTTATGTCGAAGCTTCGGCCCGGCACGAGCTAGGGCATGCCCTAGGGATTTGGGGCCATAGCCCGATTGCTACCGACGCCCTTTATTTTTCGCAGGTGCGCACACCGCCGCCAATTTCGGTGCGCGACATCAACACCCTGCGGCGGGTCTATGAGCAGCCAACGCGATTGGGCTGGCCGGTCGAGCAGTAAGTAAAACGGCCCTTAAAAAACGAATTCCCGCCGATGCGGGAATTCAAGGGTTATACTAAATCACTCTAATTAGCACTGCCTTTAACTAGCACTCAACCTACAGGTTGAGAGGGCTCACGACGCTTCGGGAGTAGATTCGGGGGGAGTAGCGATCGCTTGCTTGGCTTTTTCGCGATCTTCCCGCTTTTTGCGATCGGCCTTGAGGATATCTTCCAAGACGATTTGGGCCTGCGTAATTTTGTCTAAATTACTGCGATACAGCTCCAAGTCTTTTTGGACTTTGTCGAGGGAAAGCTTGAGCACTTCGCAGAGGGAAGATAGAGCAGCATTGCGGATGTCGTCGTTTTTGACCAGTTCGGGGTTAATTAGCTCTAGGAAGCTATATAGCCCGATCGCAAACAGACGGCTGTACTTAAAGCTAGAAGACTGGGCGATCGCCTGTAGTGACGACTGAATTAGCTTACCCTCGCCAGCGCTGCCCGATTTGAGCTGCGCTACTAGGTCATCCACCGTGCTACTTGATGCGTCGGCCTTAAGCTGCTCAGCATCGCGACGATAGCCATTGGCATCGGCACCAATGGATGAACATAGGGCGTTAAAAATAGAAACTTTATCGGTATCGGGGCGATAACCCATCATGAACCGATCAAATGCTGTGACCAAGCCTAGAGCATAGATCGCATCGTACTTAAAATCCGCATTGACGGAGAGCAAATGCATCTCAACCATCAATTCCTCAACCACTCGACGGTAGATAGAGTTAATCGGTCGAGTGTGAGTCGTGTAGAAAGCTCTCTTGGTGTCTGAAACGGTGCGGACGGTATTCACTGGCAAATCTGAAAAAGATGTCTATTTATTATCCCACAGTCTTGCAGGGGTAGTGGGATCAGCGAAGAGCGTTTCGAGAAACCTCTTGCTAGGGGTGTTGATTCACTGTGACGGGAGAATAAAACCAATAGCAGCAGTCCTACCTTTAGGGAATGAAACCTATCCGTTATGGCCGCTCCCCGCTAATCTAGAGCTAGTTTAGTGCCAATGGACATTGCGTATAGCTCAGCTTGTAAAACTGCGGGGTTTGCCTTCTAGGGCCTCTTCTTCGGTGTTGAAAATTTCAAAAACCGAGTCCATCATAGTGACTTCAAATACAAGCTTGGCTTCGGGATGCACGTTACAAATCCGAAAACTCCCCTTGACCTTGTCGGCATCACGCATGCCTGCAACCAAGGAGGTGAGCCCAGAGCTATCGATAAAGTTGACATGCCCCAGGTTGACCACAACATGGGGGCTAACCCTAGAGATACATTCTTGCAGTTTTAGCCGAAACTGCCAGGCCGTTGTGATGTCGAGTCGCCCTTTGGGGGTCAAGACAATCACGGTTTTGCCATCTTCGGTAATGTGTGTGGTTTGTTCCATACAGGCTAGCTGTTTCCCTTCCACTTGCGGTTGCTAGATTGGCCGCGTTTATGAGCGCTTTTAAGGTGTAGCTTAACTTACCCTGCCTCAAAATGCCTACAGTCATGCTGAAACGCGCAGTTTTGGCAAATCATGCCCCTGTATTTCTCATTCTACTGAAATTTTAAACGCCGCGCGCTAATCCTGATGCCCTAATCCTGATGCGCCAATTACTGCGAGAGTTTCACGCCGATCAAAACAGCCATCTGATCGCGACCGTCGCTGATCACCACGTTGCGGCCGCGCTGTTCGATTTCGAGTTGACCGTAGCTGAGGCCGGGCGTCAGCCCAAGTTTGTCGCCGTTGGGATTAAAGTCACGGATGACGTCGCGGCCGGGGCCGTACTCGAGGGCAATAATGTCGCGACCCAAACCACCCCAGATCAGGTCATTGCCTACGCCGCCACGGATGGTATCGTTGCCTGCGCCGCCTTTGAGAATGTCGTTGCCCCCACTGCCTGTCAGCATATCGTTGCCCCCCAGCCCTAAGAGGGTGTCGCTGCCCCCATTGCCTGTCAGCATATCGTTGCCGGGTGTGCCGCTGCTGGGTGGATTGCCGCCGTTACCGCCGCCGCCGTTACTGCCATTACTGCCGTTGCCGCCACCGTTACCGGTTCCATTTTGGAGGGGGCCGGTGAGGTTTTTGACATCGTTTGCTTGGGCATCGCGATAGGCATAGAAATTGCCGCTGCTCAGGTTTAAATTGGTCGAGAGAGTCGCAATCTGAATTTGTGCACCACCGCCGCTGCCATCGGCATCAAAAAACAGCGCCCCTGTGTTCTGGTTATAGATAAAGCGATCGCTCCCATCGGCGGCCCTTGCCCCGATAAGAACCAAACTGGAATAAGTCCATGCGGCTATAGCCGTGGGGCATGTGTCCAGATTCGAGCTTGGCATAATAGGAAAACTTCCCATCGACGGTAAAGTTATAGACAAAGGAAGTTTCGGTGGGCGTTTCCCATTCATGCTGCGGGCGATCGTAGAGGGTAACGCCCCGCTCGCGTGAGTAGGCATAGGCGTAACGCGCAACGCCATCATCAGTAACGATCTGTTGTCCTAAATTTCTGCCTTGCTGGATGTAATCTG
>DATNOW010000412.1:0-2356 GCA_036703515.1 Chroococcidiopsis sp. | reverse complement strand
GGGGGTTATTGGTAATCAAACAAAACTGCTGCACCCCCAGATCGTTGAGGATTTGGGCCCCAATGCCATAGTTGCGCTGATCGGCCTGGAAACCCAAGCGTTCGTTAGCCTCAACCGTGTCGAGCCCCATATCTTGCAGCGAGTAGGCCTTGAGCTTGTTGATCAGCCCAATGCCGCGCCCTTCTTGACGCAAATAAACAACCACACCTCGCCCTGCACTTTCGATCATCTTGAGGGCGGCCTGGAGCTGCATCCGACAGTCGCAGCGCAGCGACCCAATGGCATCCCCGGTCAAACATTCAGAATGCACCCGCACCATCACAGCTTTGTCTTTGAATGCGTCTGGGTCGCCTTTGACGATCGCCAGATGCTCTGAGCCATCCAGCAGGTTGCGATAGGCATAGACCTGGAAATGCCCAAATTCGGTGGGCAGATCGGCCACCGCTTCACGCTGGATAAACCGCTCATGCTGGAGGCGATAGCTAATCAGATCGGCAATGCTGATAATTTTGAGCTTGTGCTGGCGGGCATAGTCGATCAGCTCGGGCAGGCGCGCCATTGAGCCGTCGGGATTTTGAATTTCGCAGATCACCGAGGCGGGATACAGCCCTGCTAGCTTTGATAAATCAACTCCGGCCTCGGTGTGCCCGGCCCGTTTTAGCACCCCACCTTCCTTGGCCCGCAGCGGGAAGATATGCCCTGGTCGCCGCAAATCAGCGGGCTTGCTGCCGGGGTTAATGGCAATTTGAATCGTTTTGGCCCGGTCTTCGGCCGAAATGCCGGTGGTGACCCCGAGGTGCAGGGCTCCGTCGATGCTGATCGTAAAAGCAGTCTGCTCGCTTTCGTCGGCTTTGTTGCTGACCATCAGCGGCAGATCGAGCTGGTCAAGCCGTTCGCCGGTCATGGCTAAGCAGATTAGCCCCCGGGCCTCGACGGCCATGAAGTTAATCATGTCGGGGGTAGCAAACTGGGCGGCCCCGACCAAATCGCCTTCGTTTTCTCGATTTTCATCATCGACGACGACAATCATCCGCCCAAACTTGAGGTCTTCAAGGGCGGCATCGATCGAGTCAAAGGTAAAGGGCACATTAGCGGGGGAGCTATCACTCCCGTCATGGCGTTGCAGCGGTTCCACAAACAATTCCCAATATATGGACAACTTGGATAGCGCACGGATGATGAGCAATTAAACAAAACCGAGGTTTTACGGTTTGCCTGAGAGTTTCAGCCGCTCTGGCAAAGAATGGGGTTGGTTTTTGCTTAAATCCGCGATCCTGGGGCTGAAATCAAGACAAATTAACTTTTGAGAGCCGCACTCAGTGCGGCTCTCAAAAGTTAACGGGTTCTAACCTGCTGGGAAACAGCATAAATTTCTTAAAGCCTTGTTCTGATTCAATTGTAGCGTTTTCAATGGAGTCGTCTGGTGGGTCGCCCGATGCGTTATCTGGTGCGCCATTGGGTGCGCCATTGGGTGCGCTATCGGGTGCGCTATCGGGTGCGCTATCTTGGTTCGAGCTTCTGTTTTATGCTCATGCCTTTCTGCCAATGCCTTTCTGTCAATGTCTTTCTGCGCAAAGGAGTGTCGGGTTTGCCGCTGTCAAATCTTGGTTTTGGTACTACAATGCAGCTTATTTGGCGCGGTCGGTTCAGCTTAATCAGTGGCCAATCGTGGTGATGTGTTCTCAGTGCTAGGCAATAGACAAAGGGTTAACGCAATGGGTGATTCAGGACGGATACCAGTTGGAATCGTAGGGGCGTCGGGGTATGGCGGCGTGCAGTTAGCTCGGCTCTTGCTGGATCATCCGAACCTAGAGTTAGCCTATCTGGGCGGAGACAGCAGTGCGGGCAAGCCGTTTTCTGAGCTTTATCCCCACCTTGGTCACGAAATCTCTCAGGTGATCGAGCCGATTGACCTCGATAAGATTGGCGATCGCTGTCAGGTTGTGTTTTTATCGCTGCCCAATGGCTTGGCCTACAAGATGGCTCCGACCCTGTTAGAAAAGGGCTGTAAGGTGCTTGACCTATCTGCCGACTATCGATTTTTTGATTTGAACATCTACGCCGATTGGTATGGAGGCGATCGCACCGATCAGTCCCTAGCCAAAACCGCCGTTTATGGACTGCCTGAGCTTTATCGCGATCGGATTGCGGAAGCTAGCCTAGTGGGCTGCCCAGGCTGTCACTGCACCGCTAGCCTGCTGGCGATCGCCCCCCTGTTTAAGCAGGGCTTGATCATTCCTGAAACCACCATCATCGACTCAAAAACAGGGCTCTCAGGCGGCGGCCGCCAAGCCAAGACAAACATGCTGCTAGCCGAGGCCGATCAGTCTGTCGCGGCCTACAACGTCGCCCGCCA
>DATNOW010000411.1:0-5924 GCA_036703515.1 Chroococcidiopsis sp. | reverse complement strand
CAAGGATGGAGTGTTAGCATTAATTTTCTGTCGCATTTCTCGTCGTTTATCGGGAGTTGCCCGGAGATTTGCAGTTATTTTTGCAAATTGAGAAATTTGACCTTCTAGGCTTAATCCTTCAAAAGAAACCTCTGTAAGTGCTAAATCCTGCAATGATTCCCAACGTTCTTTCATCCAAGTTAGTAGAGGATTGTGGTTCTTTAGTTTGACAGCTTCAACCAAGTGACGTGTGCAGGCAAATAAAATGTCAGCATACTCAGCGTCTTGGGGTTCAATATCCTCATTATCGGCTGCGAAATAAACTACGAAGTATTTTTGGGATTCCAGGTATTCGCGCAATCGAAGTAGTTCAGTGGTTTTCCCTACACCCCTATGTCCTGTATAGAGTTGACAGGTGCGCTGTTTAGAGCACGTAATCTTTCGTCCCAGTTCCCTTACTACTTCCCAACCACCACGTACCTGCTGACAATCAACGTATGCTTCTTTAGAAGGTGGTTGAAAAGGTTCAAACGAGCTGTAGATTTCGGTCAATAAATCTAGATCCACGCAATACCTCAAAGTCTTGTTAAATTGGCTTTTAAGGATTGTCTCATGGTAAGGCTTGAAAGGGTTGGAACTCAGGCAGAGAACCTTTGTAAGCTTCGTCATAGAGGTAATATGAAGTGACCAAACTATCACTTAGACTGACGGTGTCTGCCTAGCTACCCTCTGGGAGGCTTTTAGGCTAAGATTTGTCTACCTAAAATCCCAAATTGAGTGTTTAGACTGAAAATTTTCCACAATATATTAGCCCCGCTTTCAGAAATTAGGCAGACTGCTCCCGTAAATCTTCGGATGAAAAAACCTCTTAATTGCTTAATTGTCACCCACACCTTAATAGCCCAACTGCTCAATCAGGCAGTGGGCAATGCGTTGGGCCGCCCCCGGTGCGCCCATCCGTCGCTGCCCGTTGTCGCTGATCAGGTGGAGGCGATCGGGATCTTGCAGCAGGGCATCAATCACCGCCGCAACTTGGGCTGGCTGTTTGACCATGATGGCAGATGGGCCGAGCAGGCGGGTTTGGGCTTCGGCAAAGGCGGGGGTAAATTGTGGGCCTTTGCCGGGGATGGTGATGGCGGGTTTGCCTAGGCCGACAAACTGTTCAGTGGCGGTACCGGCCATGGCAATGGCAAAGTCGGACTGGTGCAGGCCGCTGACAAAGTCTGAACTGAGGCTGAGGGTGGCGCGGCCTTGGCTAAACTGAAGGGCGGCAGCCGGGTCGGGGGTAGACAGAATGGGGGTGTCTGCTTGCCAACCGTAGGCGGCGATCGCTTGGATGAGGGGCGCAGTATCGAGAGAAGGGGCGATCGCCGTGAGCAGTTGCAGTCGTCGTCCGCGCTGGCTTTCGATCACGCTTTGCACCGCTTGCAGGATCAGTTCCCAGTTGGCGTAGGCCTCGGGGGCACGGGAACCGGGCAGCAGCAAGATGGTCATGATGTGGTCGGGGGCATCGGGGCTATAGGCAGTGCTGCCGTCGGGCAGTGCGAGCCCGTCCATCATGGGGTTGCCGAGGTCAAAGGCCGGGATGCGCCAGCGGTTAAGAAACTGGGTGGTGAGGCGATCGCGGGGAAACACGGCTTTGCAGCGGCGACGGCTCATCAGCCACCGTTCCCACGGCAGATAGACCGACCCAGACCAGCTTTCGAGCTGATCAAACCACGACGGGCGCGGCAACAGCCCGACCTCATCGCGCAGATAATATTCGGATTTGGCCGTGCCCACAAAGGCATAGGGCGCACCGCTCCACCAGGCAAACAGCAGCGGCACAATGTCGCCCACCGCTAGAATGGTGCCGCCTGAGCGGGCCCACTGCTTGACGGTGTTGAGCTGGGCTAGGGTGAGTTGCAGCAGCCCGCTTTTGAGGTCGCGCCCAAACTGCCGCCCGTCCATATAGATAAAGCCGCCCGATGGCATTTGTTTGACCGGGCCGGCCAGGGAGATGCCGCTGTAGGCGAACGCGTGCCCTTCACCCACTAAGGGCAGAGCGGCCAGTTTGGGATGGCTGGGATGCTGCTGCAGTTCTTTCAAAATCCGCAGTGCGATCGCATCTTCACCATGACCGTTACTTAAGCAAAGCAGCTTCGCTTCTGACACCCCCATCCTCCTATCGCTGGATATTAGCTGTTGAGCTTGGCGACCACCTGCACCAGCTTGGCCCCAATCGCCTCAACGTTGGCCTGCTGATGGGTATCGTGTAGCCCACCCTCTGGCGTAAAGGCCTCGTGGGCTCTGGGGACGGCAATTTGATCAGGCAAGAGCAAGACGCGAAGATTTCCTAACACAGACCTGAGGTGGACTAATCCTCGCAAACCACCCAATGCACCCGGCGAAGCACTCATGATAGCGGCAACCTTGTCTGCAAAACAAGCCAAGGGGGGTTCACCATCGATGGGGCGCGAGGCCCAGTCGATGGCATTTTTGAGGACTGCGGTCATAGAGCTGTTGTATTCCGGTGAGGCAATCAGGATGCCGTCGTGGGCGCGCATGATTTCTTTAAATTTGCGGGCGGTGGGCGGAATGCCTTCTTGTTCTTCGAGGTCACCGTCGTACAGGGGCATGGGTAATTCGCGCAGGTCAACATAGGTAACTTCGGCACCGGCGGCCCGTGCACCAGCAGCGGCGATCGCCACTAGCTTTTTGTTGTAGGAGTCAACGCGAGTACTGCCAGCAAAGGCCACGATCTTGGGGGTGTAGGTCATAGGAGGTTGGCGTTAATACATTGCAAGAATAAATTGCGAGTTGGGGCTTCCCTAGAGGCAAGGTCTAGAGAGGTAAAGCCTAGCCCAGTTTAAGCCTACTAGGAATTACCCAAAACGCTGCAATGATTTGGAGTCAAGACCGGCCGATCCTCCGCAACCTCAATCGGCAAAGCGTCCGCCCGCAAAGTCGTCTTTAAACTGCTGGATTTTTTCTTCGAGCTGCACGGTGCGCTGCTCAATCAGGCGATCGCGGCTCAGGGTAGGGCGAGCCGTCTGGGCAATATGGCGCACGGCCTGGGCGGCCGCTCGCTGCCGCGCCCAGTCGCGCACCGCCCGAACCGGAGTGGTCAGATCTCGCTGGGAGCGGGGATGGTGCAGCCGTGCCACCGAAAACGGCGCGTAGTCTACCTCCACCGAGCGACACCAATCGTTCCACTTAAAGGGCAGGATGCTGGCATTGGTCACAATCGGAATCCACGGCACCCGCAGCGCATCGGCAATAATGGCTCCGTGCATCGCCTCGGTTAGCAGCACCTCGGTCTGGTTGATCTCCGCGATCACCTGCTTGGCTTCTCCGCGTGGGTCGATGTAGCCAAAGTTGATCTGCTGGCAGGCCCGCCGCCAGCCTTCACCGGCTAGCTCATGGTGGGGCATGTAGGCAAATCGATAGCGCTTGGTGGGGCTAGGGGCGATCAATCGCCGCACCAAAATCGCCCCATCGGTAATGGCCAAGTCGGGCGATACCCCCAGGGCTTCTGCCGACAGCGGCCCGCGCAGGCAGTAGATCTGCTCAAAGGCATCGGCAGCCGGGACGCTTTGCCCATAGCCGACCCCCGTACTGAAGACCAACCGTTTGTGCGATCGCGCCGTCCTCTCAATTAAGCCATCGTTAATCAGAGTACCAATCCCAATAAATACAACCCGCTCGTCTTGATCAAATATGCCGGGTAAGCGATCGGGCCACAGCCACGCATTCAAGTCATCGCCAAAGTTGCCGGTCTTGAGCTTGTAATAGTGAAGCTTCATTAAGCCTACGAACTGGAGTTGTGAACTGGGGGGGATGAACGGAAGTTCTGACCTGGGAGGTATGAACTGGATATACGACTTAGGGGAATGCACTAGGATTTTGACCTAGAGTTCTGAACTAGGGTTCTGAACTAGGATTCAGCGCTAACCAATCGATTAACTCATCCATCCGCGTAAAGTCTAGCAAAGCTTCCCCTAGAGACTCCAACTGTTCGATCGAAAGCGCTTGGATGCGAGATTCTAGCGCCGCATCCACGGAGCCCAGGCGACGCTGCAACAAGCGTAAAATCAGGACGGCCTCACCTTCTTGGCGACCTTCTTGGCGACCTTCTTGGCGACCGCGCTGTACTCCTTGCTCTAAGATGTCTTGATAAATGACGGAGTCTCTCATAATTTCTTCTCTGAGAATTTGTCGAATCACCGCTTTCTCTAATACTAATCCTGCCAGGATAGAAGTGGCCGCAGCCACATTGCTTTGCGTCTGACGTTCTGGCAAGGTAGCAATCTGCTGGGCAATCTGCCGGAGCGTCTGGGTTTTATCATCAGTGCGGCTCAAGATGACCAATGGCCATAAGCCAGGATATTGCCATAGCTCAGCGGTGGGTACTTCCCAAAGGCGGATTACCTCAAATTCGTGCCGCGTCCTAGGAATGACAAACGCAGTCTGCTGTACCAAGTCTGAAGTAGTGGGTTTCAGATAGATCACGATTTGTCGCATGGGCTTATCGGGATAGCGGCGATAAACCCGCAGACGATAATCGACCATGCGAAAGGGAATTTTGGCGTCGGGCTGGGTTTGGAATTCAAGGTGCAGCACGACTTGCTCGGAAGCTAGCAAGATCAGGGCATCAGCACGGATGGGTGACACGGACAATTCAGATGGGCTGAGCTGAGTCAACCCAACGGGTTCGCCCAGCAGCCACTGGGCAAAATCTGCGCTATAGCTTTCGGCCAGAAACTTGCAAACGTTGTCGTACATCCCCCAATCCTAAGCGCGATCGCCCCGGTTTGCAGGCCGCAATTTTTGCGTCAATGGGCCGCGTTGAGGTTGCCAAGGCAGCGCTGCACCATTTCTTGATAGAGCATTTTCAAATGGCCGGGCAAACGGAAGCCAATTTGGTTGATCTGGTCAGCAGAAATCGACTGGATCTTGCTTTGCTTGTATCCCAGAGTGTCAAACAGCTCAATCACAGCGCGAAAAACCAGCGCTAGGTCATTGTTGTTAACGGTATAGCGCGGCTGAACAGAATGCTTTGAAATTTCTGACCAGTGTTGCTTCAAAATTGGCAGGAGTTGAGTCGTCAGGCTCATCTTGGTTATGCTCCAAATGTGAGTCTAGTGAACAATAAACCGAAAATCAGAACGCGTTCCTCACCCATCGCAGGGGTTATTGCTACCTGTCTTTGCTACTACCTGTCTTTGCTACTACCTATCTTTGCTACATAGTTTTTACGGGTGCTCGTGCGTCAAGCCGTTCGCTTTTGATAAAGCTCAAATGAGCGACGATGAAGTCTCGATAAAGTTGCCTGTCTAGGTGGTCGCTCGCGATCGCAGGTTCTCAAAAAAGACTTGAAGGAGCATGAAAACCAAAGACCACGCAAGGTTGGGAAACTTGCGTGGTCTTGGTTGCCGGGAGGCTTTGGCGCAGAGGCTAGGCCTGGATCACGAAGTCAGATGCCGTCAACGACTGCGGGGTGGTCAGACGGGCGATCGCGGCTCCGGTGCCAAACCCAATCTCGGCTCCATTTTGGTTGTAGAACAGGGTGCGGCTGCCTCGGCTGTAGACAATCAGCGCTGCACTGTCGTCAGCGAGGCTGTTGCTATCGACGATGGCAAACTCGGTGCCAATGCTGAAACCGGCCCCAATAGCGCTGGTTAAGGCGCTAAAGGTTGTTTTGCTGAGTACGATCTTGTCAGCGTTGGCTTTGGTGAAGTCGAGGATATCCACCCCAACATCGGTGCGCAGGAAGGCAGCATTGGTCTGGAAGACAAACTGATCGGCTCCGCTGCCGCCCTCTAGGAGGTCGTCGCCGGCCCCGCCTTCGAGGCGATCGCGCCCCACCCCGCCACTCAGGGTATCGCGCCCGGCCCCGCCAACCAACTGGTCGTTGCCGCCCAGCCCGTTGAGGATGTCGTCGCCCGCTAGCCCGCTGAGGGTAT
>DATNOW010000410.1:0-2085 GCA_036703515.1 Chroococcidiopsis sp. | reverse complement strand
TCGCTATACCGTGGCGGGTGAAGGTCGCCCGCTGATTTTGGTGCATGGTTTTGGTGCGTCCATTGGGCACTGGCGCAAAAATATTCCGGTTTTGGCGGCGGCGGGCTATCGCGTTTTTGCCATCGACTTGCTCGGGTTTGGTGGCTCTGATAAGGCCCCAGTAGACTACACCGTAGAGCTATGGCAAGACCTGCTGTGCGATTTCCATGCGGCCCATGTGCAGCAGCCTGCTATTTTTGTCGGCAACTCGATCGGGGCGCTGCTGACGCTGATGATCTTGGCTAACCATCCGGCGATCGCCGCAGGTGGGGTGTTGCTCAATGCGGCGGGCGGGTTGAATCACCGTCCCGATGAGCTGAGTCTGCCGCTGCGGTTCGTTATGGGGATGTTTACCAAGCTGGTCAGCTCAGAGGCGATCGGCCCCTTCCTGTTCAATCGCATTCGGCAACGCCAGCGGATTCGCGGCACGCTCAAGCAGGTATATCGCGACCACACCGCAATCACCGATGAGCTGGTCGATATACTTTACACGCCATCCTGTGACCCAGGGGCGCAGCAGGTATTTGCCTCGATTTTGACAGCACCGCCCGGCCCGCGCCCAGAAGACTTGCTGCCCCAGGTGACGCAGCCGCTCCTGATTCTCTGGGGAGACGCTGACCCGTGGACGCCGATTAGCGGTTCAAAGATCTACCAAACGCTCTCCCAGCAAAGCGATCGCGTCCAGTTTTTCCCCATCGCCAACGCGGGCCACTGCCCCCACGACGAATGCCCCGATTTGGTCAACGCCAAAATCCTAGAGTGGCTGGCTGCTTTAGAGCAGACTGCCAAAGAACAGACTACTAAAGAGCAGACCACTGAACTTTAAAACCCAACAGCCTTGGGGGTTTACCCCCAAACCCCCAGTGGGTGGAGGGTGCCCCTTCCCCCCCCACCCCCCTCCAAAGGGTTGGCTGGTTTAGAGTTGTCTGAGCGCTTCGCATCGACAGGGCCCGTTTTGATCCTAAGGCTGGGGCATGGCTCGATGCCCTACCAGAAAGACCTCCGAGGTTTCTAAAAACCTCGGAGGTCTGCGCCCCTTTACCCTTCACCCTTTTTGCCTTTACCCTTTTTGCCTTGCCTATGCCTCTGCCGACTGTGATTTTGCCGGGATATTTTGCTGATGCGGCTCCCTATCGCGAGATGGAGCTGGCGTTAGAGGCGTTGGGGGTGCCGGTGATGACGGTGCCGCTCAAGCGGGGCGACTGGCTGCCGACGGTGGGCGGGCGATCGATGGTGCCGATTTTGATCAAGCTAGACCAGACGGTGGCGGCAGCGATGCAGCGCTACGGCAGCGATCGCATTAACCTAGTGGGGCATTCGGCGGGCGGCTGGATTTCGCGGATCTATCTGGGGGAAGTGCCCTACGATATTCACCGGGCGGATGCCCAAAAGACAGTGCTGTGGAAGGCTCACCCCCAGGTGGCGACGCTGATCACGCTGGGTACGCCCCACGTCAGCCAAGAGCGCTGGACAAAACGCAACCTCGATTTTGTCAAAATCCACTATCCGGGCGCGTTTTACCCCACGGTGCGCTACGTTTGCGCGGCCGGAAAATCGATCTATGGCGATCGCTGGAAAAGCTGGTTTGCCTTTAGCAGCTATGAGCTGACCTGCGGGCAGGGCAACTGCTGGGGCGACGGCATTACGCCAATCGAGGCCGCCCATCTCGATGGGGCCGAAAATCTAACGATGGCGGACGTGCTGCATTCGCCTCGCCCCGGCCAGCAGTGGTATGGCTCAGCGGCGATCGTGGCGCAGTGGGCGACTTATTTGCAGTAAGGATGATTGGGCTGGATTCTCGTCTCAAATTTTGAAACGTGGGGATGGTGGGTGGGTGGCATCCGTTAGTTTAAATATCAGTTCGCTCCTGATTTGGTTTAGCGGATCGGTTCTATGGGATCGGTGCCAGCTAATCCATTCCATCTAATTCACTCCATCTTCACCGCAACTAACAGTCCTATGGTTCGTCAACTTCTATCCCCCACGTTTCTTGCTCCTACGCTGTCGGCGATCGCCCTCGCGACGCTTTTAGGCACCACGGGTTTG
>DATNOW010000409.1:0-11074 GCA_036703515.1 Chroococcidiopsis sp. | reverse complement strand
ATAGGTAATCTTAAAGTGCTCTTGGTGTTCAAGAGATAGTCTGGTGTCATGCTGAAAGACTTGGGCAACGCCAAGGATAGCGTTAAGCGGCGTGCGCAGCTCGTGGCTCATCGACTCGACAAACTCGCTCTTAGCGCGGTTGGCCGCTTCGGCGGCGTTCTTGGCTTCCACGAGTTCGGCCGTCCGCTGCGCCACGCGTTCTTCTAGGTCGTTAAAGGAGGCCTTCAACTGGGCGGCCATCTGGCTAAACGACTGCGACAGCGCCTCTAACTCCCGAATGCCGTGGACTTCTGCCGTTTGGTCTAGATTGCCATTGGCAATATCTTGGCTGACGGCCACCAAGCGCTGGATGCGATCGCTAATCCAACGTGACGTCAGCATGCCCAACAAAATCGCAGCCGCTAGCGCCAGCAAACACAGCAAAATCGTAATCCGGGTGTTGATATAAATTTGCTCCATAAAGTCAGATTCAGGCACCACCACCACCACGAGCCAGTCCAAACCATGCTGGTCATGCCAGGGCGTCACCTGGACAAATTGGCGCTCGCCATTGAGTCGAAAGCTGAGATGTCGGGGCGTGTCAATCTCTGCAAAACTCTGAAAGCGCTGGCTGAGGTAGTCTGATGTGGCCTTGATCAGCGGATTGCGGCTTTGGGATGCATTCATGCGGCGGGCCCGACCGGCGCTCATGACAAACGGTGGCTCAACGGCCGAGCTAGCGACCAGCAGGCCATTGTGCTCAATGATAAATACTTCGGCCGATGGGCTAATTTCTAAGGTTTGCAAGAACTGACTAAAGTCAGACAGCAACAGATCGACACCAATCACCCCCAAGAGCTTTTTTTGCGAATCGTAGACGGGGTAGCTCGACGAAATTGACAGAATTTCTGGCTTGTCGTCCCACTGATAAATAGAGCTCCAGACCGGCTGTTGGGAGTTGGCCGCATCGATATACCACGACTCGATCAGTGGATCATAGGGCTTTGCTGCAATCTGATAAAGGCGATCGCCTGTCTGATCGGCCGCATAAACGTGAAGCTGGGCATCGGCCAACCGCTGAGAGCGTTCGTTGATCAACAGTGGGCGATCGGGGCGGCGATCGGGGCGATCGCTCAATCTTTCTATCCCAATAAACTCCCCCTTAGGGTTAGCAAAGTTAATATAGCCCACGTCAAAAATCTGCATTTGCCGATAAAATGTTTTCCCCAACTGGTCAAAATCTTGAAGATTAAGAGCACCAATGCGAATCGCTTCCAAATTGAGCTGATTGATCTGAATCGGCTGACATAGCTGATCTTCCAAGTGATGAGTCACCTCAGCACTGGTTTTGTTGCGCAGTTGGGTAGCCAAGTCGCTAACCGCCTTTTGACCATTACGCAAAGAAACCCAGCCCGTCAGCCCAACTGCCACAAAAATTTGCAGCACAAAGGGCACAATTAAAATCAGGCGCAGCGGTACCCGATGCAAAATTGAAGGCTGAGAAAATCGCGATAAGGGAAACACCATACCTAAGCAAATTGAAAGTAATAAATCAGTAAATCAGTGAATCGTGCCTGACACCGTGCCCTAGGTCATGCCCTAGATCATGCCCTACGCCATGCCCTAGGTCGGGCCCAGGCCGCTACGGCAGCAGCGCTTGGGTAACGTGAATGATCTCGTCAAACTGGTAGTTGTTGAGCCAGTCGTTCAGCGTAGTTAGGAGCAGTGCATTAGCCTGAGGAATGTGTTCGATCAGTTGGTAGATCGAGCGATCGGAACCTCTAACGGCCGCTTGATGCAGTTGAGCGATCCAGTCAACCGGCATCTGGGCTAACTGAGCGCGCACATCTTGAGCGGTAGAAGATGGATGTTGATTATGTTGATTGCCAAGGTTGATAGACGACGGACTGCTCTCTTCGTAGAGATAGCGCACGCCTAAATGCTCCGCCAATTTAGCCAGCAAGATGGTTTCTTGAATGGGCTTGCGCAAAAAATCATCGCAGCCAATGGCGGCCGCTGCGGCCTGGGTTTCTTCAAAGACGCTGGCGGTCAGGGCGACAATTTTGGTGGACGGGGGGGGGCAAATCAAGAGGGGCGATGAGGGAGCGTCCGAGCGATCGGAAGGGGGATGTGGGTAGGGATGTGGGTAGCGGCTTTCACCCTGCTCTCGCTCGATCAGGCGAATCTGCTGGGTGGCTTCGGTGCCGCTCATCACCGGCATCCGCATATCCATTAAAATCAGGTGCGGATGCCACTGCGACCAGAGGAGGACGCCTTCTTGGCCATTTCTGGCTTCACGCACCTCAAAACCCAGCGGCACCAGCAATTTGACCAGAAATTGGCTATTTTCCCACTGATCTTCGACAATCAAGATTTTGTAGCTCGATTGCCCTGGAGCTAAGGCGGCCACCCGATTGTGGGTTGAGGGCGTTGAGATATCGGCCCGTTGCCCAGGCTCGACCTGAATATAAAATTTGAAGGTGC
Organism: Chroococcidiopsis sp.; assembly: GCA_036703515.1. Classification (GTDB taxonomy): domain Bacteria; phylum Cyanobacteriota; class Cyanobacteriia; order Elainellales; family Elainellaceae; genus DATNOW01. Next base: position 8,611 of record DATNOW010000409.1, on the reverse strand, counting down.
TGCCTTGGGCGATCGCACTCGAAGCAACAATCTCGCCACCCATCAGCTTGATAAAGGTGCGGCTGATCGCCAACCCAAGCCCTGTGCCCTCTTGCGACTGTTGACCCACCGCAGTTTGGGCAAAGGGCTGAAAAAGTAGCTGGAGTTCTTCGGCCGCAATACCATGGCCGGTATCTTCGACCGCAAAGGCAAGGTAGAGCGGCGATGCCCCCAGAACTGGCTTCGGCGGCCCAAAAGCTAGACCGGATAAATCTAGGGTCACCCGCACCCGCACCCACCCCCGTTCAGTAAACTTGATCGCGTTGCCGATCAGGTTGAGCAGCACTTGGCGCAGTTTGCTAGCATCCGACGTAATGTATTGAGGCACTTCGGCTGAACGTTCAAAGGTCAACGTTAGCTGCTTAGCGTTGGCTTTGACCCGCAGCATGGCTTCTAGTTCGTCGAGCAGGTAGTGTAAATCAAACCCAGCGTTATTGAGCCGAATCCGTCCGGCTTCGATTTTAGACATTTCTAAGACATCGTTGATTAACCCCAGCAGATGCTGCCCGCTGCGGTTAATAATTTCGAGGTGCTTTTGGTGCTCGATGCTGAGGGACTTATCGTGATGCATCACCTGGTTAAAGCCAAGAATGACGTTGAGCGGCGTCCGCAGTTCGTGACTCATATTGGCCAAAAACTTGCTTTTGGCGAGGTTGGCTTCTTCGCTGCGGGCCGCTTCCCGGATGGCGATTTCTTTGGCTTTTTGGAGTTCGGTTTCGGCCTGCTTGTGGTCGGTAATATCTTCTAACAGCAGCAAAAAGCCGTCTAAGGGATGGGCCGAGCCGTCGCTCGTCGCCATTGGGTGGAGGGCGCGATAGGTCAACGGCTGCAAAATCAGGTCAAACCAGCGATCGCCCTGCTGGAGATTGCTATGTTTGATCGATTGCCCGTCGCGCAACGCTTTGAAGCTAGACTGCCACTGCTCTGGACTCAGCCAGTGGGGAATCAAATGGCGATTGAGACGGCTGCCTACTGCCACCCGCAGCGACTTCGCGGCCACCGGATTGCAAAAGAAAATATAGCCGTCGAGGTCGGCGGCTAGTAGACCCACCGACAGGGTGTGGGCGATCGCCGTTTGGATCGACTGAGAACGGCCTAACTGTTCGGCTAAGGCAACAAGCTGCGCCACTCGTGAAACCGCATCGGGCGGTTGGGGGAGCTTTTGATCGTCCCCAGGAATGAGAGAATCATCTACTTTGCCTGTATTAACCAGCAGATCTTGGCGATAGTGCTGCCAGAGATAGGCAATCTGCCGCCGCAGGAGATAGTCTTCGCGCAGGCGATCGCTAACCGCCACCATCACCGCAGTCCCGATCACCAGCGCGATTGGTGACGCCACCGGCAGCACGTAGTCGGCCCGAAACAGCAGCAAACTCAAGAGCACCCAGATGCAGGAAAATCCTGTGATCACCACAAGCTGCTGACGCGTATTCCAGGCAAACATCAGCCAGCTGAGCCCCGGCGCACTCAAAAACAGCAGCAGCCACAGCCAAGTCCCTTGCAGCAGGCGTAAATCATCGTGCTGCAACAGATTATGGATCAGCGTAGCGTGAAGATAGACGCTGCTGGCCGGCGGGCTGCGATCAAAGGGTGTAACGAGGGGGTCTAGCCCCGTGGCCGTCACGCCCACTACCACAATTTTGTCTTGAAAGCTTGCTAGCGGCACCTTGCCCGTGATCACGTCCACAAACGAGTAGGGATGAAACTGCGCCGCAGCACCCGGCCAGTTGAGCACCAAGGGACGGTCGAGCGGCGGCAAAGCCACCGGGGTTTGCACCAGGCTATAGACCTGGGTAGCGGCGACCCCTAAGGCCGGCTGCCCAGAGGCCTGGAGATCGACCTGCCGCACTAGCCCGTCGGTATCTTCGCGCTTGAGCACATGCCCAGTGGTGACGGCAGCGGCGGCCAATTCCGGCACGGGCAATAGCGGCGCTCCAGACTGATCCCAGGCTTGGGCTAAGACCACTCGCCCTTGGCGCAGCATGGCTTGGGCTAACTCGGCATCATCGGGGCTGGGCTCTGACCACAGCAAATTGACCACAACAACGCTGGCCTCAGCCTCCGACAGCCGATTTAACAACTGGGTGTAGTAGCGCCGCGACCAGGGAAACTGCCCGAGCTGTTTGATGCTGGCGTCGTCGATTGCCACCACCACTATCCGTTCATCGAGGGCGATCGCCCCCCGCGACTGGTAGAGATGGCGATAGGTAATTTGCTCTAACGGTTGAAATGCACCAAATTTTAACAGCAGGGCGATCGCCCCTGATGCCACTGCCCCTGGCAAAAACCGCCATCCCTGTCTGCGCAGCGCCTTACTCATAGCCCCAGAGATTGGGTCAATTCGACAATCTCTTCAAAGCGGAAATCGCTCACCAAGATTTGCAGCGATCGCCCGAGTGCGGCGTGGGTGCTGGGCAATTCCTCAATCAGTTTGAGCATCTGGCTATCTTTGCCTAAAATGGCCGCCCGATGCAGCTCCACAATCCACTCTAGGGCGATGCCCTCAAACGCCGAAGACTCTAGCGCCAGCCCCGACGCTAAAGACACCGAACGCGACAGGCCGCTGCGCGCTAGCCCATCTCGCTTCAACCCCTGCTTATTTTCATAAACGTAGCGGATATCGAGGTGATGGGCTAACTTAGCAAAAATTTCTTCTTCCCGAAACGGCTTGCTGATGAAATCATCGCAGCCCATTTCTAAGATGGCCGAGCGCTCTTCATCAAAGGCGCTGCTGGTCACTGCAATAATTTTTGTTGCCCTTGGCGTCCCATCCCCGGAGGCTGTTTTGCCCGCCGCCGTGCCTGATTCAGCCGCACCCGATTCGACCGTACCCGATTCGACCGTACCCGATTCGGCCATAGTAAATTCCAGCGCTTCCTTGGCCCGAATCTGCCGCGTTGCCTCATAGCCGCTCATCACCGGCATCCGCATATCCATTAAAATCACCTGTGGTCGCCAGTGTTCCCAAATGGCGATCCCTTCTTGCCCATTGCTGGCTACCTTTACGTCAAAACCCACCGGCTGCAAAAGTTTCACTAAAATCTGCTGATTTTCCCAATAGTCTTCGACGATCAGCAAGCGATAGCGCGGATGCTGCGCGGCCAAACTCACCACCCGCTGCCCCGAATAGGCGATCGCAGGCAGCACCGCTTGGGCCAGTTTAGCCTCGATGGCAAAGCGAAAGATGCAGCCCTGATCGACCACGCTATCCACCGTAATGTGGCCCCCCATCAGTTGGACAAACTTTTGACTAATAGTTAATCCGAGCCCTGTTCCTTCTGTTGACTGTCGCCCAATCGGCGTCTGCATAAACGGCTTAAACAAGCTCTCTAAATCGTCCGCAGCAATGCCAGGACCCGTATCTTCGATCTCAAACCGGAGGATAAGAGCACCGGAGGCAGTCAACCCTGGGCCAGAGTTTAAACCAGCCTCCAGTCTAGTCTCTGACCCAGCCGCAGCGCTATTCTCAGGACTATGCCTCTCGGTGATGCGCAGAAATACCCCACCCCGGTGGGTAAACTTGATGGCATTGCCAACCAAATTGAGCAACACCTGACGCAGCTTGCCTTCATCGGTGGTGATGTATTGGGGCAGGGTCGGCGATCGCTGAAAGGTAAGCTGGAGCTGCTTGGCACTGGCTTTGAGATGCAGCATGTCGTAGATCGTATCTAGCAGGTGGTGCAGGTCAAAGCTAATGGGGTGAAGTTTGAGCCGACCGGCTTCAATCTTAGACATCTCTAAAACATCGTTGATCAGCGTCAACAGATGCTGCCCACTGCGATTGATGATGTTGACATATTCTTGGTTCTCAGCATTGAGCAGGCAATCGTGGCTCATGATCTGAGTGAAGCCCAAGATTGCATTGAGGGGCGTGCGCAACTCGTGGCTCATATTCGACAGAAACTCGGTCTTGGCGCGGTTGGCGGCCTCGGCGGCATCCCTGGCTTTTTCTAGGGCAATGGATTGCTCTTGGGTTTGCACCAGCAGTTGGGCCAGGGCGGCTTCGGTTTGTTTGCGCTTTTGGTGGAGGGAAATCGCAGAGGCCGCAGCGCTCAGCAGGTTGAGTTCGAGGGCATCCCAGGGCTGGGCTAAGACACAGTTATCAAAGCCGATAAATCCCCAAAACTGGTTGCCCACAATCAGCGGAAGAATCAGAATGCTCAGCACACCCTGCGGCTCTAGCACCGCTCGCTCTGACACTGGAAAGTCAGCTACGATGCCGTTGATCGCCTCACCGCTAGGCAGCAGCTCGGCCCAGCGCGGAAAGAACTCTGGGTAGGAGAGGTTTTGCAGCATCGGATTATCGAGCTGGGGGATGATGCCCTCCGCACACCATTCTGCCCGCTGGCTCATCATCAGCGTCCCGGCCGCATCATAGTGATTTTCAAATAGATAAACGCGGGATGCCCCGGAGGCCATGCCAAGCTGCTGCAAGATTTTGGTGTGGTGAGTGTATTTGGTCTTAGCGGCCAGCAGCAGCCGCTGAATTTCAACCAGTACGGCCAAGTAGCGTTCGCGTTTGGCCAACGTCGCCTCTGACTGTTTGCGATCGGTGATGTCGGTGGCAATCCCCAAAACAAACACCGATTGACCGTCGAGCGACTCGATCGGCGTTTTAATCGTCTGAAAGCAGCGCGTTTCGCCAGCGGCAGAGGTAACGGTTTCCTCAATCAGCTTGGCTTGACCAGTCTGGATAACGTTGCGATCGTCTTTGAGAAATAGCTCAACTTCGGCGAGGTTGGGGTTAAAGTCGGCGTCGGTTTTTCCAATCAGGTCTTCTACGGTGGTGCCATAGATTTCGGCAGTGGCTTGGTTGGCTAAGACAAAGTGGCCGTTGTAGTCTTTGGCAAAAATCAGATTTGGCGGAATATCAATGACGCTGCGTAAAAAGGCCTGCTGGCGTTTTAAGGTTTCTTCGACCTGTTTGCGATCGCTAATATCGGTGCTAATCCCCAATACTCTCAGCGGCTGCCCATTGTCGTCCCAAACCGCTAAAACCCGATCAAACAGCCACTTATAGGTGCCGTCTTTGCCGCGCATGCGATACTCTTGGGTCAGTTGCGGAATCTCGCGGTTGAGGTACGCCGCTTTGGCCGCAATAGTGCGATCGCGATCGTCGGGATGCAGCAGCTCGATCCACTGATCGCGGGTATCGGCAAACTCTTGATCGCCATAGCCCAGCATTTGCTTAAATCGCTCAGAATAAAATCCCCGGCCGGTGGTCAGATCAATATCAAAAATGCCGTCATTGCTGGCTTGCACGATCAGTTGCCAGCGTTCTTCACTATGCCGCAGCTCTGCTTCTGCCCGCTTCCGCGCCGTCACATCTCGCTGAATGCCAAAGTGACCGGTAATTTTACCCTGGGCATCATAGAGGCAAATATAGTCGCCTTCAATCCAAACCGGCGTGCCATCGCTGCGCTGCTCTTGGGTTTCAACATGGAGCTTGCCTGCATCAAAAAACTGTCGCCACAGTTGGCGTCCGTATTTTAAATCGTGAGCAAAAAAATGGGACGGTGTCAGCCCCAAGGATTGTTCGCGATCGATGCCATACTGCTGCAGCATCGCGTCGTTGATTTTAGTAATCCGCTGGTGCTCAAACACATAGTCTAAAATCCTTTCCTTATCGCTACTGTCATCCCACTGCACAGGCTGATCGAGCATCATAAAGAAAAAGCCATCCAAGGACTGGGAAAAAAACAGCTCTAACCGCTCCTCGGCCTGCTGCAGTTCATACAGCGCTGCTTGGCGATCGCGAATTTCTTGCTGCAGCAGTTGGTTTTGGCGTTCGATTGCGGCCCGGTGCTGTTTCTCCCGATCGAGCAGTCGCAGTTGCGCGATGACAATGCCCACTTGAGCGGCGATCGCCTCGATCAGCTGAATGTCGCTGGTGCTCCACTGCCGAAAGCGATCGCACTGGTGCAGCGTTAGCAGGCCGTTGGGCTGCCCCTGATAGGAAGTGCGCACGGCCAGCATCGATTTCAGCCCGATCTGTTGACACAGCGACTCCATCGGTTGCAGCAGCGGCTCAGCATAGACATTGGGCGACACGATCGCCCGGTCATCTGACAGCAGCTGACGCAGATAGGGAGTGTCAGCCAACAGCCCATCGATCAGGGGGGATGACTCCACCGAAGAGTAGGTCGCCGCCACCGCCAGCTGACTTAGGGCCGTTGGGGTGTTGATAAAGAGATAGCAGTGGGTCACGCCAAACACCAGCCCCACCTGGGTTACCGTCGTCTCAAAGACGTGCTGGGCGCTGTCTTGGCTGCGAATCGAATCGGTAATTTTTTGCAGCAGGCGGGCGCGGGTCAACTGCCGTCGCATCACCGTTTCTACCGTTTGCTGAGGGGCCCCGAGGGAAAACTCTGCGGCGTTGCCATCCCGTTGACGCAGCGTATCTGCCGGCAACAGTGACTCGCTGGATCCCTCGCTTGTCCCCTCACTTGTCCCCTCACTTGCGTCCTGGCGGGCAACCCGATCGGGGGGGCGGAATGCTTGAAACAGCCGGGGAGCTGTAATCAGCCCCACGGGCTGCCCATGATCGTTGAGCACGGGCAGCGCCGAGAGTTGATATTGCCCAAACAACATCACCACCGAGTCGAGATCGTGCAGATCAGACTCATTGACGCGCAGGCATTGCTCTGTCGCCGCCTTGGTTAGGACGCGCGCTAGGCACTGAGTCGCCGCACTCGGCTCGGCCGCTGTAAACTGCAGCAGCGCTTGGGGCGTGAGCAAGCCGACAAATTCTGAGGTCTGCGGATCGATCACCACTAGCACCGATAGATCGGTCTGGGCAAACGCCGCGATCGCCTCTGAAATCAAGGCATTAGCTGCGATCACAGGCGGTGAGCGGTGGATAGCGTTGATAAGCGAAAGATCCATAACGCTAAATTAGACAATATCTGTATGACGCCAAATTACACAGTCCGTTCCAAAACTTGCTGCGTAACGGTCACGATTCGATCAAATTGAAAATTTTGGTTCCAGTCGCTCAACGTCATCGCCAGTGGCTCTTGGGTGGGCGGAATTTCGCGAATCAGCAGCGAAATCTGGCGATCAAAGCCCTTAATTGCCGCTTGGTGGAGTCGTCTCAGCCAGTCGTCCGACATTTCGGTCTGCATTGCCTCCAGTATCCGTTCACGGTTTAACGAGGGCGATGCCCCGGTCGGCAATGCCCCGGTCGGCAATGCCTCGGTCGGCGATGTACTCGCAGCAGATGGAGTCGCAGGTACTGTACTCGAAGGTACTGTACTCGAAGGCACTGTACTCGAAGGCACTGTACTCGAAGGAAACAACGGCGCGGATGACAGGGGGCGATCGCTAGTCGAGGTAATCGGTTGACTCAACTCTAGTCTGCGCCATTGCTCAGACGCAACAGCATAAATAGGGATAGACAGTCGCACGATTGCGCCCCGCCCCGGATTGCTAGTAATCGTGATATCGCCACCCATCACCCGGACAAATTGACGGCTCATAAATAGCCCTAGCCCAATACCGCGCTCCGATTTATGCCCAGTCTCCGTTTGGGAAAACACCTGAAACAAGCGGTTCATCTCGTGGGGGGCGATGCCGGGGCCCGTATCTTCAATTTCAAAAAATAGGGTCGACGGCAACCCCCGATCGCCCAACGCATTTTCGTCTACGCTAGCGGGCAGGAGGCGATCGCCCAACGCCTGCTCGCTAGGGTAATGGCGTTCGCTTTCGGGCGTGCGATCGCCCGTATTCACCCGCAAGCTGACCCGCCCCTGAGCGGTAAACTGAATGGCGTTTTCGAGCAGGTTATGCAATACCTGACGCAGCTTACTTTCATCGGCGCGGACGTAGCGAGGCACCGTGATCGTATGTTCGATCAACAGCTTCAGCCCCTTCGCTTCGGCGTGAGGATGCCAAGTGGTGGCGATCGCATCCAGCAGTTGATGGAGGTCAAAGGGATGGGCATTTAGCGACAGCTTATCTGTGCTGGTCACTGAAAGGATGTGATTGAGCAATTTGAGCAGATGCTCGCCGCTGTGGCTGATGCTGGTCAAATAGTTTTGATGTTCGGCCGAGAGGGTGCGATCGCCCCGCATCAGCTCCGTAAATCCCAAAATCGCATTGAGCGGCGTGCGCAACTCATGGCTCATCGTGGCCAAAAATTTGCTTTTTGCATAGTTAGCCGATTCGGCCGCATCCTTGGCATCATGCAAGGCATGCATCGTTTGTTTGTGGTTTTCGATCTCCCATTGCAGCCGCTGGTTGCGCTCAGAAAGTTGATTTTGCAGCCGCCGAATCGTCAACTGATTGGCAATCCGAGCCAGCACTTCCTCCGTTTGAAACGGCTTAGTAATGTAATCAGCCCCACCTAGCTCAAACGCTTTAACTTTGCCTTGAACATCATCGGCCGCGCTTAAAAAAATCACCGGAATATCGCTGGTGGTGGGGTCTGCTTTTAAGCGCTGGCAGACCTCATAACCACTCATCTGCGGCATCCGGATATCAAGCAAAACCAAGTCGGGCAGCAAGTTGCGAATACTCACCAAGGCCATGTCGCCATTAGTCACACAGCGGACTTTATAACCGCGCTCTGCTA
>DATNOW010000408.1:0-5706 GCA_036703515.1 Chroococcidiopsis sp. | reverse complement strand
AGTTGGCGCACCTCTTGGACGGTAGTATCCAAAATATTGTCGAGATCGAGGGAGTTGCGAATGTGGTTAGACAGGCGAAACAGCAGCGATTCGCGACGGTTGAGCAACTCGGCCTGCACCATCGCGCGATCGATGGCGATCGCCAAACTGCTGCTAATCCAGCGCAGGCTGTGGTCAAGGGCCGTTGTGATCGGCTGTCGACTGTAGAGAATCATCACCCCCGCCAGGCGGTTGTTGACAATCAGGGGATAGCCCGCAAAAGAGCGAATCCGCTCTTGGCTCAGCCACCGGCTCGACTGCAAACAGATATCGCGGGCGGCATCGTTGGTCAAATAGGGCGTCTGGTTTTGGGCAATCAGCCCGACGATCGAAATGCCCAGGGGAATCCGCTGCGGCAGATCTTGCCCATAGGCCTCTAAACCGGCGATCGCCTGCGATTCGAGCAAATGATCTTCGTAGTTGAGCGTCCACACCCGCACCAATGCGACATCGGACAACGCCGCTACCAGATGACGGGCACAGCGGTCGAGTAAACTCGACAGATCAGTATAGTTTTGCAAGATCACGCTCAGCTCCGTCGTCACCTCCGACAGATAAGCCTGGTCTTGGATGCTCTGCTGCGTCTTGTGCCGGGCCGTCGTATCGCGCAGTTGCAGCATCAGCCCATCGGCATGGGCGCTGACGCGCACCTCTAGCCAACACTTTTTGGGTGCATAAAACTGCTCAAAAGAAACCTGACTTGCCTGGGCGATCGCCTGCTCACAAGCCTGGGTCAGCACCGCAGGCGTTAGGCTAGGCAGACACGACTTCAGCGGTTGCCCCTGCAACAGCTCACAGGGATATCCCAACAGCGCCTCGGCCTGCGGATTCATGTAAATCAGCCGCTGTTGGCCATCCGTTGCCAGTAGCGCATCGGGCAACCCGTTGCAAAAAGCTTGAAACAGGCGATCGGGCAGAGGAGAGGCAGGGAGTTGGCGAGTCACAATGTTAGGGCAGAATGACATAACGAACCGCCACCCAATGGCGCAGGCATGGGTTAATCCCTGTGAATCGGTGTGGCAATGGACTGTGGGGAAATGAACTGTAGGGAAATGAACTGTAGGGAAATGAACTGTGGGGAAGAGAACCTTAAGGCAATCAACCTTGGGAAAACAAACAGGGCAGATGGCACGGATTGAACCTGCGGTTTAGTCGGGGGTGTAGCGCTTAACCTCCTGACTGCCCATGAACCGCCCATGAACTGCATTTGAGAATTTGGATTTTATCACCCCAAACTCTTAGGTTTGCATGCAGAGGACAACCAGATCGTGCCCGGTTTTAAGGGGCTGGCTCGAATGAATTAGTCTGCTCCCTGGTTCCACTTCATGCCATTCAGAAACAGGTGAGAGATCGTTCAAAGAGACAGCCAAAAGGCAGCCAACAGAGACAATGGCTAGCTTTAGAATTCCCGGCCAAGGAGCGATCGCATCAACCGCTGACGGGCAGAGTCAACCGCCCAGACCAGTCTAGCTACGGCAAAACCGAGCATCAACCGTAGGATACCTCTGATTTGAACAGATGCAGTCCAATCCTATACTGGTGTTTTGTCGAGGGGAGCGCAAACACCAATGATGGAAATCAATCAGCCCGACGTGGTAGCCGCTGTCACGGCGGCTTTTCAACGCTATGAAACGGCTCTTGTAAATAATGATGTCGAAGTCCTCGACGCGCTGTTTTGGCAGAGCCCCCACACCATCCGCTATGGCGCGACCGAAAACCTCTATGGCTATGAGGCGATCGCCAGCTTTCGGGCCGGGCGGGCGGCCGTTGATTTAGCCCGCACCCTGTCTAATACCGTGATTACCACCTACGGCAGCGAGTTTGCCACAGCCAACACCGAGTTTGAGAAAACCGCTTCGGGCAAACGCGGGCGGCAAAGCCAAACCTGGGTCAACACCCCCGACGGTTGGCGCGTTGTCAGTGCCCACGTTTCGTTTCTCTAGGCCGATTGATTTAGCCTCCCAAAAAACCAAGGGCGATCGCGCGATCGCCCTTGGTTCGGTGCAGGGGCCCTTATTCGGTGCAGGGGGCCTATAGACGCGACGCTAGAGGTAACGCCCTATTCGGCATCCTCGTCGGTCGCTGCCACAGTGGGTGACGCGCTAGCCGGACTGGCCGGGACGCTGACCGGGGCAGGAGTCGGCGCGGGGGCGCTGACCGGGGCAGGAGTCGGGGCAGGGGCGATCGCCACGGGTTCGGCTATAGGTGCCGGTTCGGGTTCGGGCAGGGGCGGCTTTTCGGGTAGGCCAAGCTGTTCGCGGGCCAGGGCAACCGTGGAGGCAAAGCTGGTTTTGCCTACCTGCAACAGGGTTTGCCCGGTTTGCGAAGCGAGTTGGTCGGTATTGGCATTTTGGAGCTGGGCATACCAGGTCTTAAGGCGGCGGCCCGTCAACACCGCCGTGGTGCCGATCCAGTCGTAGGCGACTAGCACCAGGCATACCACTAACCACAGCAGCAGCGCCGTTTCTTTAAGAATTTGCCAGGTGACGGTAATCGTCTGCTTATAGGTTTCTAGCGTGCTCGACGCCGATAGAACTTGCCACAGCTTGGTGGCTTGAGCTGAAATCTGTTTGCTCATAGGGAGTTTAGATAGTGGTTCGACAAAAACTACACACGTAAGGTTTACGATTAAGACCCTGTGAGCTGTTGTAACAACTCCATTAACAGGGTAATCAAAAGCGGCCACGATTCAAGCCCCGAATTGGCAATCTGACCCAATAAAATCTACGCAGCGAGAAAATAGTCTAGAAAATCTAGCGCGAATGGCGATCGCCATCGCTAACTTGAGCTTTAGGGGTGAAATGATCTACACTCAAACCCTAGGCTGGGCGATCGCCATTCACCACCCATCGTTAGATAGATTCCGACTGGTCTGGAAATGACGTTAGGGTAGGTTGACCTGGGATTGCCAATTTAATCCAATTTAATAACATCTACCCGTCAGGGTTTCTGTAAGGGCGCACGGCTGTGCGCCCCTACGTGAGGGTTTAAGGGTATGAAGCCTGCGATCCTAAGGACAAAACAGCCAGCGTTACAGTCGTCCTTTATGGCGTTTCCGATATGGGGCTGCAATCACTCCAACATTTAATCGGTGCCATCGAAAGCCAAGATGGATTTAAGGTGCGGCGACAGCTTCAGCAGCTAATCGCCTGCTGGGAAACGGTGGTGGGAGCCGTGGTGGCAGCCCAGACGCGCCCGGTTGGGATTCAGCGCAATGTGTTGCATGTGGCTGCCTCTAGCCCGGTGTGGGCACAAAATTTGGCCTTTGAGCGGATGCGGATTTTGCACAAGCTCAATGCGCGATTGGGCAGTGAGCTGACGGATATCCGGTTTTCGACGGCCCAGTGGTCGCGCAACCCCGACCGCAGCCCCACCCGCGATACCGAAACCAATCTGATCTGGCGAGAGCATCCCAGCCGGATTAAGGCGATCGCCGCCGGTTCACAGGCTGGCGGTTCACAGGCCGTGGGTTCGCAGGCCGCCCCTGGTATTCCTGCCCCCGCGCGCCCAGCTACACCCCAAGCCGCCTTTCAGCAGTGGGCTCAAACCGTGCAGACGCGATCGCAGCAGTTGCCCATCTGCCCTCACTGCCAGTGCCCTACCCCCCAAGGTGAAATCACCCGCTGGTCGGTCTGTGCCCTATGCGCCGCCAAGCAGTTCAAGTAATTCACATTCAGTAATACACATTCAGTAATTCACACGCATCACACGTTGGGGAAACGTCCCCGCCGTTTGCGGGCTTCCATTGCTTTTTCTAGCAGGTTGAGCAGCCCTGGAGCCTCTTCTTGCAGCTTTAGCAGCAGGCGTTCGCCCTCGTGAATGTCACCGGGATCTTCACCCGTCGCCATTACCGCCTGGAGGCGCGGCATTGCCAGCTCATCGACAATTTGCACCAGCCCGTGCAGGCAGCGGTTAAACTGCTTTTCGGTCAGCTCGGCGTCTTCGAGGGGAAACTCAATGATGGCGCGGATTTCGCCATCAGAGGGATCATATTCCCACTGCAGCATTTTGGTTTCCCAGGAGATGCTGAGCATGGTCTGCAAAATCGCAGATTTATGGGGGTGTTCTTTCACGCCAGACAAAATCCGGGGGGCAAATAGCTCGAAAAATTCGCCTTCTTCGTCAAGCTGGACGACGATTAAAAAGTTCTCGACATTCTCGGCGTAGACCCCCGTGAGGATGCGCGCCCCCTCTTCGTCTAGCTTGTATTTCCACCCTGCATTGTCTAAATAAATTGCGATTTGTTGCAGCGTTGTAGCCATGCGTGTCTCTCAGATGGTCGTCAATACAGCGATTTAGTTAGGCAAACTGCTGCCAGCTTGCGGGGGCATGCCCCGAGGCGATCGGGTTTGTGGGGATCGAGGCGATCGCCTGAGTGGTGCCGTGGGGGCGATCGCTAGGTTCAACCCTATGACCCACTTCATGACCCACTTTAGGATGAGACGACTGCACCGCAGCAGGGTGGTGCAAGGCCGCATCGACCTGGCGATACAGGGCTTCTAAATTGGAGGCATTTTCGATCACCACATCGGCGCGCTGCACCTTGCGCTCGATTTCCATTTGGCTGTCGATACGGGTTTGAGCCTGCTGGCGGTTGAGATGGCTGCCCTCAACCTCGCGCTGCATCAACCGTTCGATCTGCTGCTCTAGCGGGCAGCGCACCACCCAGATTTCGTTGACCAGATCGGTCATGCGAGCTTCAAACAGCAGCGGAATCACCACCACAACGATCGGTGACTGCCCCGCTAAATTGGCCAGGGTCGTCGTGATCCGGTGGCGCACGTAAGGATGAATGCGCTGCTCTAGCCAAATCCGCTCTGACGGGTTGTTAAAGACAACTTCGCCCAGCCGCATCCGATCCAGGTGGCCGTCGGGCAGCAGCAGCACGGGCCCATAGCGCTCGATAATTTCTTGCAGCACCGGCTCGCCGGGCTGAACGGCGTCTCGGGCATAGATATCGGCGTCAAGCACCGGCAGATGATGGGCCGATGCTAGATAGTTAGATACGGTGGTTTTGCCCATGCCCACCCCGCCCGTAAGACCAATGATGCGCTGTTGGGAAACTCTAGGGAACCAGTTGCGATCGCTCATTACTCAAGCACTCTAGCCAGTTTTGGATTCGATTATAAAATGGCAAAATTCTATGAATTATAAAAATACCAATAGGATTTGAATAGCCGGGGGCAGAGGTAATCGTCAGAGGTAATCGTCACTAAACGGGGGCTTGAGGCTGGGTGGCCCAGTCTATGAGGGTCTGGGTCAATCCTTCCAAAGTATACTCCTCTGCCTCTAGGTCTACACGCCCGATCAGGGTCTGACAGGCGCTAGAGGTTTGAGGCCCGATCGAGGCGATGCGAGGGCGGCTCAGGTCAATGCCAGAGGCAGCACCCAGCCCCCTACCCAGATTCATGCCCCGATCCATGCCCAGATCACTACCCGAGGGGGCGATCGCCTGATTCACAGGCTGAATAAGCTGGCAAAAACACTGCACGGTTTTGGAACTAGCAAAGGTAATCACATCAATCGTGCCCTGCTGGAGAGCGGCCAAAGCTTCGGGGGCGATCGCCCTAGCGCAGCCCGACTGGTAGGCCGCAACTTCGGTGACGACTGCACCCTTGGCCGTAAATTCCTTCACCAAAACCTCGCGCCCGCCTGTTTCAACCCGGG
>DATNOW010000407.1:0-4635 GCA_036703515.1 Chroococcidiopsis sp. | reverse complement strand
CAGGTGAGCCAACACATTCAGCGGCAGCACACGCTGATGGCCGCCATCCTCAGCGATGCCGCGTTGATGCCGTTAGTGCAGCGGCCGCCTGGGGCGATCGCCACCCTGTTTCAGCAGTTGTTTGGGGCGATACCGATACCGTCTGACGCGCTGCATCTGGTTTATACGCCATCGCAGCTCTACTTTTGTCTTGACTATGGCGGCGATTACGGGTGTGATCACCGCGGCGATCGCCTGCTGCGTCCTGAGTATTGGGATTCGCTGGGGGATGAACAGCGGGCCAGCGTGCGGGCTTTTTTGCACCAACTGGGGCAGTTTAGCTTTGCCAAATTCCGCCGCTTCCCGATTTTTGGAGCCTGCGACCCGGCCCAGATTGATGCCGAATGGTGCGATCGCATTGCCCAACAGACCAATATCCCGACAGCAGAAGTGCGCCAAACCTTGAGCCGCTCGGTGAGCATCATCCCCACCGCCAAGGCCGAAGCCTTTTTGATGCACGATATCTGGGGACACTACTGGCAACTGCCCTTCACGTCCTTTGAGGGCGACTATGCCCTATTGGCCGACTGCGACGAGCCGCTGCGGGCCACTGAAACTGCGTACACTGCCCACGGGCCGCTGACCTGCGGTGAGCTATTTCGGGTTGAGGGTGAGCAGGTCTATCTGGATGAAACGCTGGCCCGGCAGTTTTTTCATGGCGAGGTACAGCAGCGCTTGGGGCTAATGTTTACCCACATGCTGGGCGAACTGGTGGCCGACATGGCCGAGTTTAAATTTATCTGGGATCATCCCCATCTGGATCAGCAATTGCCCAGTTCGTCGCTGTTCAAGACCTTCCCCACCAAGCTTGACCTGGGCTTGGCCGATCTCGACTTTTTGTTTTTGCGAGTGCTGCGCCCGCTGCTAGAGGTGACGCTTTCTGTCTTGACTGAGTCTGAACTTGAAGTGAGTGTGCTGCACCAGTGGAAAGCCGCCGACTATCCCGCACCCACCCTAGAGCAACGCACCAGCCTGAAAGCGGCGATCGCCCGCCTCTACCAACTGTTTTTTGAAGAATATAATCGCACCTATCTCCCCACCCTAGATGGCGACACTGGCATTTTTGCTCAAATTGTCCGCAACTTGCTGCATCTGCAAAACGTCGTCAATGCCCTCTACACCGACCTCAATGCCGCCGACCACCAGCGCTGGCCAATCCAAGACCTGCTGATGGTGTTTATCGCCAGCTATTGCTCAAGCGATTGTTATGCGGAATTTTGGCAGGTTGACGATGCGATCGCGGCTTACTTTTTACCCTGCTGGCACCACCTCTGTGACCAGGATGCTGTGACCAAGATGTTGTGACCAAAAACAGATCTCCTCTACTGGATCTCCTCTACTGGATTTGAACGGGGGGATTGGATCAGATGGATTGGATCGGATGGATCGCAAAGCAGATGTTCTATGGATCAGGTATTTTATTGTCACGCAGTCCCTGCATAGAGCAATCCAGCGATATCCTTACGGCAGGGCTCTCAACTATCTCAAAAATCCGTCGTCTTCGCCCATATCCAAGAAAAAGTCATCCTTTCTTCCATATCCAAACGGGTCTGATGCTTCAATCACGTAGTCGTAGTTGCCTTCACCGACGTTTTTTCTGAGGGTGTCGAGTATTTGATCCACGTCATCGTAGGGGCCATTCACAAACATTGGTTGACCTAATCGCCCAAAGGTGAGCGATCGCAGATTTTCGTCACGGCCGAGATGATTTTTGCACTTGTCAAAGTCAGGATGAGGCTGGAAACCTAAACTGGCGGCATAGTCAGCGGCACCCCACGCGATAGATTGAGCTTGCTCAAGGGTAATGTTGACATACCCTTCTGGAAATCCTTGGTAAATATGCGCCAAAAATTGCTTATAGCTCGCGCCGTTGTAAGAGCGCGGCTCAATGGCATTTTTTACCCCTAAACACCAATAGTCGATCATGTATGCTGCGGCTACCAGCCGGTTATAGCCCTTTGTGCGGGTCACAACTAGCATCCCCAAACCGCTTACGCCGACCTGAGACCCACTAATTTCATCGTCCTTGCTGTCGTCAAACTTGGGCAGGGGGTCGATGCCTGCATCAATCAACACCTGCTTGCCTAGCAGCGCTTGGGCACAGCCAATGTCTACCAAACATTCGGCAATCGGCAGCGCTTTTTCTCCAGTGGCGATCGCCTTACCCTCCTGCGTCGCTTTGGTGCGAATGGCCGTGGTTACATCAGAGACGCGCAGACCCAGCTTTTTGGCAATCTGCTTAGCGGTCAAGCTTTTAGCCCGTAAATCGATAATGGCATTGAGTTGTTCAGGTTCCATAGCGCGGCATCTCTGGTTTTTCGCAACGGTTTTTCGCAACGGTTTTTCGCAACGTTAGCTTTGTGCAAAGTCCCCTAGCGTTGTGGCTACTTTGAGCTGATTCATTATCTAATCAATGGATTCTCGGATCAATGCATCTTACTCAGGATAAATAGGGCTCCGGTGGGCAGATCCGAACCGAGATGGAGGGGGTTGCCGCCTTCACGAACCGTAACAAAACTCCAATAATGAAAGAACTATGAAAGCGATGCCGCTGGAACAGATCTCGTCTACTGGCTCTCCTCTACCGGATTAGAACGGGTGGATTTGATCAGGTGGATTTGATCGGGCGGGTCGCAAAGGAGATGTTCTATGAATCAAGTCAAGACCGTTGCATTGTTAGGTTTGCTGAGCGCCCTGCTCGTCACCATCAGCTACGGAGTGATCGGCGGTGTCGGTGGGGCTGTGGTTGGCGTCGGCTTGGCCGCGCTGATGAACCTAGGCTCCTGGTTTTATTCCGATCGGATTGCCCTGGCCGCCTACGGCGCGCAGCCGGTCAGCCCCCAGCAGGCCCCTGCCCTTTATCGCCTGGTGCAGCGCCTGAGCGATCGCGCCCATCTGCCGATGCCTGCGGTATACGTCATTCCTAGCCCAGCCGCCAACGCCTTTGCGACCGGGCGCGATCCCCAGCACGCGGCCGTTGCCGTCACCCAGGGGATCATGAGTCTGCTGTCAGAAGATGAACTCGAAGGCGTCATTGCCCACGAGCTGACCCACATCACCAACCGCGATACCTTAACCCAGGCGATCGCTGCCACCATTGCCGGAGCGATTTCCATGCTGGCCCAACTGCTCAGCTACAGCCTGTGGTTTGGTGGCTCACGCGACGACGACGGCCCCAACCCCCTGGGGCTGTTAGCCACCGTACTGCTCGCCCCCATCGCTGCGACCGTGATTCAGCTCGGCATTTCCCGCACCCGCGAATTTGAAGCCGATGCCGGAGCCGCCAAACTCACCGGCAACCCCCGCGCCCTGGCCCGCGCCCTCCAGCGCCTCGAAGCCAGCGCCAGCCGAGTGCCCATGGGCGGCAACCCCGCCTTCGAGCCCTTGCTGATCACCAACGCCCTGCCCAAGAAAGGGTTCAGCACCCTATTCTCCACCCACCCCTCCGTAGCCGCACGGGTCGAAAACCTACTCAAGCTAGAACGCGACATCCTCGATCGACGCCTATCGGCCGCGTAAATTGGGTAGGTGTCATCAGGTGAGTGCAATCCCTTTGTAGATAGCCGTGCGTAGATAGCCGTGGTGCAAGCGTCTCGCTCGCGAGCAAGATGCCCGCACCACGGCTTCAGTCAATCCAAAATCGCCAATCTAAAATCCAAAACGCCTCCCCCCTCCCTCTTTCCCCATCACCCTTCACCCTTTACCCTTCTCACCCTCCCATTACCCTCCCCTCCCTCCACACATCTAGACATCACGCAATCCCTTGCAGAGTGCCGCTTTGTGACTGGTAGCGCACCAAACATTTTGGGTCGAAAAATGGAGAAATGTGCTACAATTTCGCAAGTAACTTGCGGTATTTGGCGGCTATTAGAGAACTAAACGGCACCTATTCCCCTCGATTGCCCTGCCCCCGCCAAAAATGCGCGATTTTGGAGTTTTTTAATCTATGAGCACCCCACAAGATCGGATTGTTCCCACAGATCTGCGGAACGAAATGTCTCGGTCTTACCTCGAATACGCGATGAGCGTGATTGTGGGACGGGCATTACCAGATGCAAGGGACGGTCTGAAGCCGGTGCATCGTCGCATTTTGTATGCGATGCACGAGTTGGGGTTATCGCCCGATCGCCCGTTTCGGAAATGCGCCCGGGTTGTGGGGGACGTCATCGGTAAATATCACCCGCACGGTGACACGGCAGTCTATGACGCCTTGGTGCGGATGGCTCAAGACTTTTCGATGCGATCGCCCCTCGTCGATGGGCACGGTAACTTTGGTTCTGTCGACAACGATCCACCCGCCGCCATGCGATACACCGAATGTCGCCTGCGCCCGATTACCACCAACGCGATGTTGCAAGACATCGAATCAGAAACCGTTGACTTCACGGCCAACTACGACGGTTCGCAGCAAGAGCCGCTGGTGTTGCCCGCCCGCGTGCCGCAGCTGCTGCTAAATGGCTCCTCGGGTATTGCCGTGGGCATGGCCACTAACATTCCCCCCCACAACCTGGGTGAATTGATCGATGCGGTCACGGCGCTGATCCGCAATCCAGAGCTGACCGATCTCGATCTGATGCGCTACATACCGGGGCCTGA
>DATNOW010000406.1:0-7926 GCA_036703515.1 Chroococcidiopsis sp. | reverse complement strand
GATCGGGACCGGGGCGCGTAATCTTGTGGCTGCGCAGGCGCACCTCGCCCGTGCTGGGTTTATTAAACCCTGACACCATATTCAGCAGCGTTGTTTTGCCACAGCCCGAGTGACCAATGACGCAGACAAATTCGCCATTGTAGACGGTTAGATTAACGCCTTCTAAAACAGGGTAGGGCCCTTGCGCGGTCGGATAGACCTTAGAAACATCTTCAATGAAAAGGAGGGGTTCTTTAGGCGGAGAAGGCACGAAATCGAGGGGTTGGCGGTTGAGGGTTTGCATGGTGAAGATAAGGGGGTGAGGGATCTGCGCTACGCAACGCTGGCAATACTATTCGAGGAAGATTGGGCAGACTGGGTGGATGGGGCAGCGCCATCGAAATCTACTTCGGCGATCTGGATCGGCTGCTTGATCGAGACCTGTTCGAGATAGTCGAGGGGATGATCGGGATTGAGCGGCGGCTCGTTGAGCAGCTGAATCAAATGGCGATCGCGCTCTAGGTTGAGTGAAATTGGCGGTTGATGGTTTTGGCCAAGCTCTTGGGCCGCTCGGTTAAAGACATCCAAGCGCACCACCCGGTCGATCACTTCAATCCAGTTGCGGGGGAAGGGCGTCATCCCCCAGCGGGCAAACTGGGTCAGCATCCACAGCATTTCGGAACGGTCGGGGCAGTTGCCTTTGTGGACATAAAACTGGTTGAAGTTGATCAATGCCGCCGGTTCACTGCCGTCGCCGCGATCGTAGGGATCGATGAACCCAGGGCGCGTGTATTCTGGCGTGGAGCCGACATAGTGGGGCTGGCACAGCATTTCCACGATTTCTTCGCGGTTGCGCCGGTCGTCGCAATATTCGCAGGCTTCCATCAAGGCTTTGACTAGGGCGATGTGGGTCTGCGGGCACTCTTTGGCAAAGGTTTCGCTGACGCCCAGCACTTTTTCGGGATGCCCGTCCCAGATATCAAGGTCGGTGGCGGCAACGACGCCAATGCCTTCATGGACGGCTCTAGAGTTCCACGGCTCGCCGACGCAGTAGCCGTCGATGCTGCCCGACTTGAGGTTGGCCACCATTTGGGCGGGTGGAGTCATGACGAGGCTGACTTCGGTGCTGGGGTCAATGCCACCGCTGGCCAGCCAGACCCGCAGCAGCAGGTTGTGCATCGAAGCGGGGTGGGTGATCCCCAGGTTGTGCACCTGATCGGGGCGCTGCTGAATCGCTTGGCGGAGGTCGTCGACGGTGCGAATGCCGCGGTCGTATAGCTCTTTACTGAGGGTGATGGCGTTGCCGTTGCGCGATAGGGTCATGGCGGTGCAGGTCGGCGCGGCGGCAGGTGTGCCCATGCCGAGGGTCAGCGCCAGCGGCATGCCCGCGACCATCTGGGCGGCGTCGAGTCGTCCGGTGGCAACGCCTTCAGCGATCGCCTTCCAACTCGGTTCACGGCAGAGGTTAACCGCTTCTAAGCCGTGCTTGGCAAAAAATCCCTTTTCTTTGGCCACAATCAGCGGGGCGCAATCGGTCAGGGGCACAAAGCCGATTTCGAGGTTGACTTTTTCGAGACCATGGCGGGCGATCGCCACGGCCGGTGTGGCCTTGTGCCGCTTGGCCCGCTTTTGCTGGTCGAGGAAGTAGACGATTTCGTTGCGCAGCGCATAGTAGCTGGGATGGCCGACTACTTCTAAGCGATGGCGCGGGCGGGGAATATTGACTTCCAAAATCTGTCCAATCCGCGACTCGGGGCCGTTGGTCAACATCACCACGCGGTCGGAGAGCAGCAGCGCTTCATCGACATCGTGGGTGACCATCAGGCAGGTGACTTGGTTTTCCTGGCAGATTTTCATCAGCTGCTGTTGCAAGTTGCCCCGCGTCAGCGCATCCAGCGCCCCGAACGGCTCATCGAGCAGCAGCAGCTTAGGACGCAGGGCCAGGGCCCGGGCGATCGCCACCCGCTGCTTCATGCCGCCGGAGAGCTGGCTAGGAAACTTATCGCGGGCGGGGCGCAGCCCGACCAAATCGAGGTGGTGTTCAATAATCGCTTTGCGCTCGCCGTTGGGGCGATGCTTGAGGGCCGAGTTGACCGCCAAGGCAATGTTTTGGTAAACCGTCTTCCAGGGCAGCAGCGAGTAGTTTTGGAAGACCACCATGCGGTCGGGGCCGGGCTTAGTCACCTGTTTGCCTTCGAGGACAACGCCACCAGCCGTCGCCCGATCTAGACCGGCCACAATATTGAGCAGCGTTGATTTGCCGCAGCCCGAATGCCCGACTAGCGATACAAATTCACCTTGTTGCAGCGTCAGATCGATGTTTTTGAGCGCAATGTAGCGATCGCCATTGGGCAGCGGAAAGACTTTATCAATGTGATCAATTTCAACAAAAGTAGCCATGGCTAGAGTTAGGGGGTGGAAGTGCAGGAAGCGGGCAGGAAGTGCAGACAGGAAAGTGCAGACAGGAAGTGCAGATGGGTTACAGGGCCATCACAGCGCGATCGCTATTTTTGTTCGCCCGGCACCACAAGCTTGGCAATCAGCGATACAACTTTGTCGAGCAGCAAACCCACGATGCCTACATAAATCAGTGCCAAAATGATTTCGCTAATCAACGAGCTATTCCACGCATCCCAGATAAAGAAGCCAATACCCACACCCCCAATCAACATTTCTGCAGCCACAATGGCTAGCCACGATAGCCCCACACCAATGCGCAGCCCGGTAAACACGTAGGGCACTGTCGCTGGGATCAAAATGTTGGTGAGATATTCAACTCGCGACAGCCGCAGCACCTTGGCTACGTTTTTGTAGTCGCTGGGTACCTGCTGGACACCGACTGCGGTGTTGATGATGATCGGCCAGATTGCCGTAATAAAAATCACGAAGATTGCCGACGGTTCGCTATCGCGCAGCGCCGCCAGCGAAATCGGTAGCCATGCCAGCGGTGGCACCGTCCGCAGCACCTGAAAGATCGGGTCGACGGCATCATAAACCAGGACGCTGGTGCCGACCAGCATCCCTACCGCAATGCCCACCACCATCGCTAGGGTAAAGCCAACGGCAACCCGCTTTAAGCTCGCTAGAATTTGCCAAAATAAGCCGACATCCGTGCCGCCGTTATCAAAGAAAGGATCCACAATCAAATCCCAGGTGTCGTTCAGCACGGTTAAGGGAGAGGGCAAGGGGGCATCGGGGGAACTGCACAGCAATTGCCAGACTGCGAGCACAATCACAAGGGCGATCGCCGGGGTAACGATTTTGCGCGATCGCTTTACAACCTGAGCTACGACCGTAGCAAACGCAGAAGGACGAGCCGATCGAATTTGAGCAGAACTTGCAGCCATAGGATTTGAGGTGAGAGGAGAAAGGATCGCAGTGAAACTATCGCGGTGAAACTATCGCAGTGAAACTAACTGCAGGTTGCAGGCCATAAGCCTAAACGGATCAGAGCATGATTAGCGGCTCAAGACAGTATCGTGTGCTCCTGAGCCGCTAATTTATTGGGCGCTAAGCTTTCTTGATGGCCAGGCCCTTGAGGTAGTCTTCGGGCTTCTCGGGGTCAAAGGTGACGCCATCAAAGAAAGTTTCCACACCGCGAGAGGTGCTCGTGGGGATTTGATCGGCGGGTACACCCAGCGCTGCTGCCGCTGCTTTCCAGATATCTTCGCGGTTGACTTTATCGACCAGCGCCTTGGTGTCGGTATCGGCCGGGATGTAGCCCCAGCGGATGTCTTCCGTCAGGAACCAGAGGTCATGGCTCTTGTAAGGATAGGAAGCAAAATCAGACCAGAACTTCATCAGCAAGGGGCTGTCTGCCACAGTCTTGCCGTCGCCGTAGTCGATATTCCCTTGAGCGCGACCCAAAATGTCTTCAGCGTTGATTTTCAGCCACTCCCGCTTGGCCAGGATGTCGCACATCTCGGCTTTGTTTTCGGCTTTGTCGCACCACTGCTGGGCTTCGAGCACAGCCATGGTCAAGGCCTTAGCGGCATTGGGGTTGGCTTCTACCCAGTCAGCCCGCAGGGCAAAGGATTTTTCGGGGTGGTCTTTCCACAGTTCGCCCGTGACCAGTGCGGTATAACCCAGCTTTTGGCTGACCAACTGCGCATTCCAGGGTTCCCCAACGCAGAAAGCTTCCATGGTGTTGACTTTCATGTTGGCGACCATTTGTGGCGGCGGCACGACGATGGTGGAAATGTCGGTATCGGGGTTGATGCCGCCTGCGGCCAGCCAGTAGCGCATCCACAGGTCATGGGTGCCACCGGGGAAGGTAACGGCGCACTTTAGCTCTTGCCCCGCCGCCTTGGCTTTGGCAAAGGCTTCTTTTAGCGGTGCGCTATCGGTGCCTACTTTAAGATCAGCGTATTTGTTAGAAATCGAAATTCCCTGACCGTTGGTGTTGAGGCGCGCCAAGATGTTCATCGGCACGGGCTGTTTGGTGATTTTGCCCAGGGTCATCAAGTAGGGCATGGGGGTGAGGATGTGCGCCCCGTCGATGCCGTTACCGGCTGAGCCCAGTTCGAGGTTGTCGCGGGTGGCACCCCAAGAAGCTTGCTTGGCGACCTCTACATCCGGCATGCCGTATTTGGCAAAGATGCCCTTATCTTTGGCGATGATTAGGGGGGCCGAGTCAGTCAGGGCGATAAAGCCCAGTTTGGCTCCGGTGACTTCGGGTGGGTCAATGGCAACGCTGGGGCTCGCTTCAGGCGATGATGCCGCGCCATCACCAGAGGGTGACGAAGAACTGCTGCATCCGTGGATCAGGAATGTGGCAGCAGTGGTAGCCCCTGCGGTGACCAAAAACTTACGGCGGGATAGATTAGACATGAACTTGGCTCTCCAGTTAGGTTGGTTGGAAGGTCAGTGGGACGGTCGGTCGGTTAGACGGTCGGTCGGAAAAATTGGACAGAAATCTCCGTGTCAAGCCCACTCGGAGCGGCTTGACGGTGTGTGAACGATGTGTGCAGCGAACCGGTGTGTGAACGGCGATCGCCCTCGGATCATCCTTAGGAGGAAACCGATAGCGCTTTCGCCTGCGCCCCAAAGTGGCTGATCAGCAGATCGCGTAAGACCGGTTTGAGGTCATCACAGGGGATGCCCTTGGTGACACAGCTTCCTAGATGGGCGTCTTTGCCAACTTTGCCACCCATGTAGATATCAACCCCTTCCACGGTTTTGCCGTCCTTGCGCACCTTGGTACCCATCAAGCCGATGTCGGCGACTTGGGGTTGGCCGCAGGAGTTGGGGCAGCCTGTCCAGTGAATGCGAACCGGACGATCGAGGTTGAGTTCGGCTTCCAGTTCGCGGATCAAAGCCACCGCCCGATTTTTGGTTTCAATCAGGGCAAAGTTGCAAAATTGGGCACCGGTACAAGAAACCAGCGATCGCTCCAACATATGGGGATTGACCGAAAACTTTTGCAGCAGCGGTTCTTGCAAGAACACCTCTAGCCGCGCATCGGGGATATGGGGAATAATCACGTTTTGCTCAACGGTGAGGCGCAATTCGCCCTCGCCGTAGACATCGGCGAGACGGGCTAGCTCAAACAGATCGGGGGCATACAGCCGACCGACGGGAATATGTAACCCGGCATAATTGAGCCCAGCTTGCTTTTGGGGATAGATGCCAATGTGGTCGCGCTTATCCCAATCCATGGCATCGGTGGGGGCAGCGTGCATCAGCGATCGGGCCCATTGAGCTTCGATCGCCAGCCGAAAGGTGCCAATGCCCATGGCATCAATCAGCCACATCAGTCGCGCTTTTTGGCGATTGCTTCGCAGACCGTGGTCGCGAAACACCTCTAGCACCGCCCGGCACAGCCCGACGACCTCGCTGGGCAACACCCAGGCATCGAGCGGCACCGCTGCTTCGCAGCGCTTGCCCGAAAAGAAGCCGCCCACCAGCACGTTAAAGCCCAGCGTCGGGGTGCCATCGCCTAGATCCTTAAAGGCTGGCACGAAGGCGATGTCATTGATTTCGGCATGAACCGAGTTATCGCGCCCCCCTTCGATGGCAATATTAAATTTGCGGGGTAAATTGCTAAACTCGGCATTGCCCTCGCCGCCGTTGGTGAGCATATCTTGAATCTGCTGCACCAGCTCCCGCGTATCAATCAGCTCGTCGGCATCCAGACCCGCTACGGGCGACCCTGTGATGTTGCGGACATTATCCATCCCCGACTGAATGGAAGTCATGCCCACGGCCTTCATCCGTCGGAAGATGTCGGGCACATCTTCTAAACGAATGCCGCGCAGCTGTAGATTCTGACGCGTGGTAATATCGGCATTGCCGTCTTCGCCATAGCGCTGGACAATTTCGGCCAGCACGCGCAGTTGTTCACTGGTCAAGACACCATGCGGAATCCGCATCCGCATCATGAATTTTCCGGGGGTCACCGGGCGGAAGAAAATCCCCAGCCACTTCAGCCGATGATCGCGATCGGTTTCATCCATCGCTTCCCAACCGATTTGGGCAAAATGGTCAATTTCACCTTTGACCATCAAGCCATCTTTCTCGGCCTTGAACCGCTCAAACTTATTCTGTGCAGGTGCCGAATCAACGATGACGTTCGTCACGGATGTAGCCTCTCGCAAAACGTGATTGATGTGTACGTTAGAAAGATCCCCACATTGAATTCGTAAACCTAGATACAAAACTTCATTAAGTATGATCAATTTGCATGTAGGACATGCATAACTTGCATTTTGTCTGGGTGATCACCCCGATCGCCCTATGTTTTCAGGAGAGGAGGCGGCACAATTTGAGGGGTAGCCCGGTGGTCAAGTGGCCGAGCTGCTGTTCTTCACACCCAAGTATTCATGACTGGAGTTAGTTCACCGTCGCATTCTTATATGGATCGGATTGGGGTAGGGCCGTCGGGCGATGCGTCTGCGGCCTTGGAGTTAGAGGCGGCATTGCAGCAGTTGCAATGGGGCGATTTTCAAGCCCGCTGGCAGGTGGCTAAGCTATTTCCTAGTTTTGGTGATGCGGCGATCGCTCCCCTGTTAGATCTGCTGCACACCATTGACCTTGACGATGACGATGACTGGGAACTGCCCTGGTTTATCGCCCAGATTTTAGGCTCGATTCCCCATCCCAATGTGGTCGACGTGTTGGTGCATTTGCTGACGGTCAGCGCTTCTACAGATGTGGCCACGATGGCGGCGGGCGGGTTGGCCAATTTGGGCAGTCGGGCGATCGCTCCCCTGACGGCCCTGCTCGAAGACGACAAAACGCGCCTAGTGGCCGTACAGGCCTTAGCCCAACTGCAAGACGACGATACCCTAGCGCCGCTGCTAACGGTGGTGCAAGATCCCCATCCGGCGGTGCGGGTGGCTACTCTGGAGGCGCTGATTCGGTTTGACCATCCGGCGGTGGTGGAAGCGATGCTGCGGGCATTGGGCGACCCGGCGGCCGCTGTGCGGCGCACGGCCGTGATTGGTCTAGGGCTACAGGCCACCCGACTGTCGAATGTGGATGCCTTTAGCCCCCTGCAACCGCTGCTCTATGATCCCAATGTGGATGTCAGTCGGCAAGTGGCGATCGCCCTTGGTCGTCAGCGCAGTCAGGTCGCTACCCAAGCCCTCGGTGAAGCCCTGCTATCGCCCTACACCTCTGCAACATTGCAACATGAAATTATCCAGGTGTTGGGCTGGATGGAAACGCGGTCGGCGCTTCAGGTATTGGAACAAGGTCTGGGCCATGTTTCGCTGGCCCTGGGCTGCGATATCGTGGCGGCGCTAGGGCGCATCAAAACTCCAGCCCTGCGGCCGCAGGCGGCACAGGGGTTGATGGCGCTGCTGCGATCGCCCCACCCTCTCACCCGCGAACCCTCAGGAAAACGGGCGATCGCCCTGGCGTTGGGGTATCTGGGGGATCGGAGTGCGGTGGCGGCTTTGACACCCCTCTTAGACGACGAAGATGCTTCGGTGAGGCTGCATGCGA
>DATNOW010000405.1:0-22495 GCA_036703515.1 Chroococcidiopsis sp. | reverse complement strand
TCGGCATTCGCCTGCTGCTGCGGGTGATCAACGATAGCTTTGTGCCACCCGAATGGCTGATGGTATCGGCGATCGCCATCCTGTTTGCCTGGGGCTTTTCAAAACGCACCGAATCCTCCATTGATGAGCCTGTCGCTACTCCACCCGTCGCCGCACCAGCACCCGTCGCCGCACCGGCAATACCTAGCGCCACCCCCACAGCAAGCGTTAGCGACACCCCCAAAGAAGTGCAAGAAATTGCAGCCGATTAATTTGAACGCTCGATTAATTTTGGACACTGGGTGAGACAGAGCACTGCGGGGCTTCAGATACTCCCATCCATCCCCCCACAGACAGGGACTACACCCGAAGCCTCACCCTAGCCGCTAATGTTTCGGCGAAGACGAGATTGACGTTAACGTAAATGTTGCAATACAATCAAAAGTGTGGTCGATAAGCTCAAGATTGGAGAATTTGCTAAGCAGGCTGGCGTAACCCCCCGCACCATTCGTTACTACGAGAGCCTTGGGCTGCTCGGCCCTAGCGAACGTGAGGGCACAGGCTTTCGGTATTACACCGAAGTCGAACTGGCTCGCTTGCAAAAAATCAACGCGCTGAAGGAGCTCGGGCTAAGCCTAGAAGAAATCGCCACGGTGATTCCGCTTTACTTCGACGATCCGACGGGGGTGAGGGGCAAGCGCAAAGTGCTAGAAATCCTCAAAACCCACCTGCAAGACACCGAAGAAAAGATTGAGTCGCTGCAAACGTTTCGCCTAGACCTAACCAACAAGATCGATCGCATCCAGCAGTGGATTGACGACCACGCTAATGATTAAACTCGGGCGATTGGGGTGAAATCTTCGTCCCCACACTGAGCTTTGTCACGGAGGAGTTTGCTTAGGCACTCCTTTTTGTTTTCCGCGCAAATTAACGTTGACGTAAACTATAGCTCCGTCCCTGTTATGGGTGGGGCATGGATAGAACGCAGATGGAACGTAAATTCTTCGCTAAATCATCTGCTAATCATCCAAAAATCGTCCGCAAACAGTTAACCAACGATTAACCAACGATGTCATAAGAGGTTGTGATGCAAACAAGAAAACTAGGCAATCAAGGGCTGGTGGTGTCGGAGCTAGGGCTGGGCTGCATGGGCATGTCCGAGTTTTATAGCGGGCGTGACGAGCAAGAGGCGATCGCCACGATTCATCGCGCCCTAGAGCTGGGCGTCACCTTTTTAGATACCGCCGATATGTATGGCCCCTTCACCAACGAGCAGCTTGTGGGGCGGGCCATTCAGGGGCAGCGCGATCGCATTGTGATCGCCACCAAGTTTGGCAATGTCCGCACGGCAGAAGGCGGCTGGGCGGGGATCAGCGGCAAACCCGACTATGTGCGGCAGGCCTGCGACGCTTCGCTACAGCGGCTCGGGGTCGATGTGATTGACCTGTATTACCAGCATCGGGTCGATCCGACGGTGCCGATCGAGGAGACTGTTGGGGCAATGGCCGAACTGGTGCAGCAGGGCAAAGTCCGCTATTTGGGCTTGTCGGAGGCGGCTCCAGCCACCATCCGGCGGGCCCATGCCGTGCATCCAATCACAGCCTTGCAGACCGAATATTCGCTCTGGAGCCGTGACCCCGAGGATGAGATTTTGCCGACGGTGCGCGAACTGGGCATTGGTTTTGTGCCCTATAGCCCGCTGGGGCGAGGCTTTTTGTCGGGGGCGATCGCCAGCCCCGACGACTTGGGCGCTGACGATTTCCGCCGCAATTCTCCCCGCTTTCAGGGCGAAAATTTTGCCAAGAATCTGCAACTAGTGGATCGAGTCAAGGCGATCGCCGCCGAAAAGGGCGCGACCCCAGGGCAGTTGGCGCTGGCCTGGCTGCTGGCTCAAGGGCCTGATATCGTGCCGATCCCCGGCACCAAGCGGCGCACTTACCTAGAAGAAAACGTCGCTGCTGCTGACCTTATCCTCACCCCAGAGGAGCTGCTGCGGATTGACGAAGTTGCGCCCAAAGGCGTCGCCGCTGGCGATCGCTATCCTGCCCAGCATATGAGCAATCTGAACCGCTAGGTTAGCGCGATCGCGCTGGTCTCGCTCGCTCCCGTGATGCCAAATCCGCCTAAACATCCAAGTGCTCTCAAAACTCAATGATTGACCACAAAAGGGTTCCCGAGGAACCCTTTTGTGGTTCTAGAGCCTGCTATATAGTTCACATCCCACCGCAATGTGGGCAAGGCTTAAGACTATCTGCATCTAGAGATAGCTCAAGAAATTCCGTGATACTAAATTTTCTATTCTGCTAGAAAGAGATGGTGGGGTATGGCTGATCGGGGTCCCAATGGCATCGTCCGCTACGATGATGTCGATGATGAGTATTTAAAGAAACGCCAGCTACGTCGCAGTGCAGGATGGATCCTGCTGTGGGCGCTGGGCGTCGGCGCAGTGATCTCGGGCGACTTTTCGGGCTGGAACTTTGGTTTAGGTGCCGGTGGCTTTGGCGGATTGGCGATCGCCACCTTCTTGATGGCCGTGATGTATGTCTGCATGGTTTATAGCATCGCCGAACTGTCGGCCGCGTTGCCCCATGCGGGTGGTTTTTATTCCTTTACTCGCAAAGCCTTTGGCCCGCTGGGCGGCTTTATCTGCGGGGTCACTGACACAATTGAATATGTGATCACCCCAGCCGTGGTGGTGTTTTTTATCGGCAGCTACATGAACACGCTGTTTCCCACGGTGCCGGTGCCCCTCTGGTGGGTGCTGTTTTACGCCGTGTTTGTGTTCATCAATATCCGTGGGGTCGAGCTGACCCTAAAGGTCGGACTGGTGATTACGGCGATCGCCGCCGCCGTGCTGATCATTTTCTTCATTGCCACGCCGATCTCCGGGCAGTTTGACCCGGCGCTGTTGTTTAACATTCCCCCCGAAGCGGGCAACCCAGCGTGGCTACCCTATGGCTGGGTGGGGATCTTTAAAGCCTTCCCCTACGCGATCTGGTTTTATCTGGCGATTGAGCAGTTGCCCCTCGCCGCCGAAGAAGCCAACGATACCGTCCGCGATATGCCCAAGGCGCTGATTTGGGGCATTGTGACGCTGCTGCTGCTGTCGGTGTTTGTGCTAGTGCTCAACTCTGGCGTCGCGGGCGGGGCCGCCGCAATTGGCGCATCGGGTGCGCCCCTCGCCGACGGTTTTGCCGCCATCTTTGGTGAAAATAGCCCCGCCACCAAAACCCTAGTGGTGTTGGCGTTGGCGGGTCTTGTCGCCAGCTTTCACACGATTATCTACGCTGCGGGACGCGTTCTGATTTCGCTGTCGCGGGCGGGCTACTATCCACGCTGGATGTCGATTGTCAGCAAGTGGCATACCCCGGCGATCGCCCTACTGGTGAGCAGCGTTATTGGGTTGGTCTGCGCCTTTGCCATTCAATATGCTGGCACCATCGTTGGCCCAGCCTTGCTGAATATGGCCGTATTTGGTGCGGTGATTTCCTACACGATGGTGATGGTCAGCTACATCAAGCTCAAGATCACCCAGCCCGATATGCCGCGCCCGTACCTCAGCCCATTGGGCATTCCGGGGGCAGCGGTGGGAGCAGTGCTGTCGGTGGTGGCGCTGTTTGCCTGCTTCTCTGACCCAGCCTACCGTCCGGGCGTGTGGGGCGTAGCCGTCTTTTTGGTGGTAATGTTGGCTTACTTTTTCTTCTATTCGCGCAACAAGCTTGTAGCCCGCGCCCCCGAAGAAGAAAATGCCCTGTTGACGCGGGCGCTGCGTGAAATCGAGCCCCTAGACACGCTGCCAAAGTAGAGTCAAGCTTGCCTTAAATTAGCAATTAATACCTGTATGACAATGCCACCGATCCGGGGTTTGCTCACCGTCGAAGCGCTGATCCAAATGGTTGAAGCCGAGCAGATTGAAACCGTTTTGACCGTTTTTCCCGATATCTACGGGCGACTGCTGGGCAAGCGCATTACCGGCCACTATTTCATTCACGATGTCTTGCCCCATAACGTCCACGCCTGCGATTACCTGCTGGCCTGCGATATGGAAATGGACCCGGTGCCGGGCTATGCCTTTACCAGTTGGGCGACGGGCTACGGTGATTTTCGCTTGATCCCCGATTTGAGCACACTGCGGATCGCCTCCTGGCTAGAAAATACAGCGATCGTCCTCTGCGATATTTACAACGAAGAAGAAGACATCCCTGTCAGTGTTGCTCCGCGCAATATTCTCAAACAGCAGGTAGAAGCCGCTCAGGCTCTTGGCTACACGGCTATGGGCGCATCGGAGCTAGAGCTGTATGTGTTCAAAGACTCCTATGAAACGGCGCGCCAAAAAAATTACCATGACCTGACCACCATCGGTAACTACATCGAGGACTACCATATCTTCCAAGGCACCAAGGAAGAGTTTGTCATCGGCGCAATCCGCAAACACCTCGATCGCTCTGGCGTGCCGGTCGAGTTTTCTAAGGGCGAATGGGGCCCGGGGCAGCAAGAAATTAACCTGCGCTACACCGATTTTTTGGAAATGTGCGATCGCCATGTCCTCTATAAGCACTTAGCCAAAGAAATCGCCTGGCAAAATGATGTCTCTATCACCTTCATGGCCAAGTGGGATGAACGCTTTGCCGGTTCTAGCATGCACCTCCACGCCAGCCTGTGGGATGCAGACGGCAAGCCCCTCTTCCCCGGTGAAGAAGCCTTTGGCCCGGTTCACAGTTCGCCGCTGTTCCGCTGGTTTTTGGGCGGCTGGATGGCCCACATCCGCGAAATTTTTGCGTTCTACGCCCCCTATCCCTCTTCCTACAAGCGCTATGTCGCCGGGTCTTTTGCCCCCACCGGCATTGCCTGGTCTTACGACAACCGCACCGCAGGCTTCCGCATCCTGGGGCATGGGCCATCGCTGCGGCTAGAGTGTCGTGCCCCCGGAGCCGATGCCAACCCCTATCTAGCCTTCGCCGCCACCCTAGCGGCCGGTCTAGACGGCATCAAAAATAAAATCGAGCCGCCGCCGATGTTTGAGGGCGATGTCTACGCGGCCCAGGATCTGCCCCAGGTGCCCAAGAGCCTAAACGAGTCGATTCACGCCCTAGAGAGCAGTGCGTGGGTGCGGGAAGCCTTCGGTGGGGATGTGATTGACCACTACCTCCACTTTTTCCGCACCGAGCAGCGCAAGTTTGACGAAGTTGTCACCAGTTGGGAGCGTGCCCGCTATTTTGAACGGGCATGAGCTGCTCTGGAAGCTCGCTAGAATACCCGGTTTTGTTGCGGCACTTTTCCATACAAAATCGGGTATTTTTTGCACTAAAACTTTCTGAAACCCTCGCTCAGTGAGTATTGCAGCAATCTTGTCGACACCCTGGCGATACCGTCCAGACACGGATCATCCTAGAATTAATACACTATCAACAAAATCACGTTACCCAAGACCCACAGCCAGGATGGGCTTAACTGAAGCGAGCCTAACGGTTTGAGAGGAGACTATACCAATGACCCCTAGCGAAATTAACTGCGTCGAGGCCTGCGTCAACGGCTGCGTTTTGGGGGAAAATTGCCCCAACCAAGGCTATCGTGAGCAAGCCGCTAAATTTATCCAAGAAACGTCCCTGGATGATATGTTGGCGATCGCCGAAGAATCGATTCGAAAACGCCTCTTAGAAAGAATGTCAACCCCGCCGCAGTGGATTATCCCAGACGAGTAGCCCCGCCTACAAGATCTATCTACAATCGCTCTCCGATTGGTCTATTGGTTTATTGAATTGCTGGTTTACTGAAATTGCTGGTTTACTGAAATTGCTAGACGACTTTCCCGATCGGCCTAGAGAATGCCCAGCGAGATGGCATCAGGTATGGGTTCATTGGGTTGAAAGTCTTGCGGAGTGCGACCTTAGCCCAAGCTCTATTGCTCACCGCAGCGCCTAGCGCTGCCCATACCGTGTCAGAATCTGAAATGTCAGAACCTGGAATGTCAGAACCTGGAATGTCAGAATCCGGCGCATCACCCCCTGGAATGCGCGTTTGCCCCGTCTGCAAGGTCAAAATCATCCCCATCATTGGGGGCGATCGCGTCTTGTTTTCAGCCGGCCCGCCCGGAACTCGGCTTACCCTGTGGTCAAAGGTTTGCCGCCATGCGCAAAACCCTGCCTGCATCAATCAAAATCCACCCAGGGCATAGGCAATCCGGGATCATCCGATCATCAGCGAGTAGCTCAGCGGCTAAATTACCGCGGCTAAATTACTACTGCGGTATTCTGCTGAAATCTTTTGAATCTCCGCATCACTAGCCGCCGCCTGCGCTAAGTCCAGTAATGCCTTGCACTGTTTTGGGCGCAGACGACGTAGCATAATCAACCCTATGCAAAAGATCCTGTTTACAGACCAAGACGTTGTTCAAGGCCGTGCCCTATTTCTAGGTGAACGGCTTGACCTCAGCACTCTGCGCAATACCGAATCTCTGGGCCGCCTGCCCTTGGTCGTCCCTGCCGGCGAAAACGGCTGTGCAGTACTGTTTGCCTATGGGGCAGTGGTTTTATTTGGGCTCAGCCCTGTGCAAGAAGCCTCTTTTTTGTCGTATCTCAAACCCCTCGTCATTGAACCCTTTACCGTTTTTGAAACCGAAGAGTTTGAAGTCAAGCTCGATCCTGCCGCCACGGGGCGCGTTGAAAACGGAGTCATTTGGCTGCGCACGTTTAGCACCGAGTGTTTGCAAATCGTGGCCTCAGTGCTGGCCAAGAGCGTAGTGTTGGCCCACTATGAAGTGGGCACAGCTAGCATTTTTGAGCAGCTAGAACCCTTTGCGGAAGGGCTTCAGCGCAATACCCGCAACGAACGGTGGGGCAAAGACTTACTCCGGCAGCTGGGTCGCACCCTTTCGATTCAAAACAAGATTGTGGGGCGGGTTGAAATCAGCGACAAGCCCGATCTGCTCTGGGATGCACCCGATTTAGAGCGGATCTATGCGCGTCTCGAAGATGAGTATGAGATTCGCGAGCGGCAGGTCACCCTAGAGAAAAAGCTAGGCCTAGTTTCCAGCACGGCCGAGACGGTTCTGGAACTGCTGCAACACAACAGCAGCTTACGGGTTGAATGGTATGTGGTGGTATTGATTGTGGTTGAAATCTTGCTGTCGGTTTACGAGCTGTTTGTCGTCTGATTTCTGATAGTCTGCTTGGCAGTCTACGGGAGCCGTTGAAGTTGCTCAACTAGGTGGACTCGCTAGATTCGTTGGCTGAGTTGAAGCAGTCGGGCTGGTCAGACTGGGGGCGATCGCCTATTCGAGCTTCTTAACGCCCCAGAGCACCAGATAGGCCAGCCCTGCACCCATGATCCCAACTAGCCACAGCCCTTGGGCTGCCATCACGCCCAGCGACGCAGAGACCCAAATAGCCGCAGCCGACGTCAGACCCTTAATTTCTACATTGCCCTCGGGGAGATAGGACTTCGCAAAAATCTCACCCGCGCCCAAAAAACCGATCCCAGCAATCACCCCTTGGATGATGCGACTCGTGCCTTGATCATCAGGCCCTGCTAAGGTTCCTGATAGCACAAACAGTGCTGCACCCAAACTCACCAACATGTGAGTCCTCAGCCCGGCTGGTTTGCGTTCAGATTGCCGCTCCCAGCCCACAATCCCACCTAGCAAAACTGCCATCCCCAATCGAATCAGGATGTCTAGCAGGTGGGCCAATTGAAACGGTTCAAATCCGCGCATCGCGCTACGTGTCTACGATCAAGAAGCTTGAGACACAACCGGACGATACTCCGCTGGCTTGATCTGATATTTGACCAAATCGGCCAGTTCTTCAAGCTGGCTGATAGCTTCAGCCCCTTCGAGTTTCATTAACTCGCGATCGTCCCGCATTTCAGTCCAGGTGATGCCGTAGTCTGACACCAAAAACCGAATCAGGTGGTTTTCCCCTAAGCTCACCATGAAGGATGCGCTGTTCATCTGCCCACCGCAGGTGTAGCACGATGCCAGGTATCCCCGCCGCTCTAGCACCGCCGCCAGCGCCTGAAGGTTCATGACTAGATCCTGAACAAATTGGCGGTGTTGCTCTGCAAGTCGTACAAACATTCTCGACCTCCTATCACCACACTTTATTTTAGCTTCTTAATAATTTATTAAGGATCTCAGTTTTAAATTTAATGAAAAAACTTCTCAGTCAAAAAACCAGTCGCGATTCAAACTCTGAATTAAAACATGTACCAAAAACGCGATCGCCACCGTTCTGAGTGAAATCCTCAAACTAGAACCAAGCCGCTACGATACTGGTTAACAATACGCCAAGCCTGAAATTAGAGAAAGTATCAGCTACGACAGTCAGCCGATGAGCCGGGTGATAAGTTCATCACGAATCACAACGAGACTCTAACAAAAATTCACAAATAAAAGATAGAGCAATTAATTGTCAGCTTAGCTATTGTAATTTCTAATTATTGTTCTGGGACTATCCTACCTAATTAATTAAGCGTTGACATGCGGCCCTTTTTGTGGATATCAGCATTTGTTGCGCTGATTCCGGACAATTTGCCAACAACTTGAGAAGCGCCGGCTCTAGGATTCAGCCTCCAGCACTAGGGTTGAAGGACTGTTTATGAGTGCTCTGCAAAGATCGACCAATCGATCAAAGAAATGCCGGGGAAAAACGCACCCGTTCTCTGGCTACACACGAGCAATGCAAAATGTACGCGATCGCACCTAGTCTGCGGCTCTTTGTTCAATCCGATCAAGCTCCGATCGGGTTAACCCAGAATAAGTTATGCCTTGATGTCATCGAGTGATGACATCAAGGCATGTCGTCAACAGCAGAAAATAGCACGCCGCAAACCCCTAAATCAGCATCCGTTCTAAGGCATGTTTGTCGGGAATGCAGAGGATATCGCGATCGCGGGTGATTAAGCCCTTGCGCTCCAGCTTGCTCAAAACCCGCGTCACGGTTTCGCGAGCAAGCCCACTCAGGCTGCTCAACTCGCGGTGGGGCAAATTGGGAATCTCTATGCCTTGGTCGCTCTTTTTACCTTGCCCTTCGGCAAGGAAGAGAATAATATCCGCCACCCGTGAGAGGCTATCTGACTCCCGCAGGCGCAGACGGCGATTGACCTGCCGCAGTCGTCGTGCCATGAGCTGAGCCAAACGAATTCCGGCCTGGGGCTCGGTATTGATCAGTTGGACAAAATCTTGAGCCGGCATGCTGCCGATCACCGTCTTAATCAAGGTGATTACGTCTGTCGAACGCGGCACTTCATCGAGGGGAGCCATCTCGCCAAACAGTTCACCCTTGCCCAAAATATTGAGGGTGACTTCTTTACCGTCTAAATTGTAAGTGCGAATCTTGACCCAGCCTTCGAGGATAAAGTAAACCGAGGTTCCCCAGTCATTTTCAAGCAGAATAACTTGATTGGGGGGATGGCTACGGGTGACAACATGGACAGTCGCCTTATCCACGATCGATTCTGGCAAGCCCTCAAAAAATGGCGCTGAGCGGATCAGCGAATTATCATGAACTTCTCGTGGATTGTACCGATCTTGCATGGAACCATTGCACGTAGAGTATGAAGCACATCGACAACATCCAGGGAAGCTTCGTCAGACCAGCGACTCTTCGCAACGTTTCTCTGTTCTTTTCACCTGTGCTAATGCAAGGTGGTGACGAAACAGCGCAATGAACAACCAAACTGAGAGGGATGTTAATCTTCTAAGTCGAGAAAATGCTCTAGCAATCAGGATAATTTAGCTGAGGTCGATAGTCACAGCGGGGCTTTATTTGAATGCTAAAGATCTGCGGCAGGCAGCACGCACTCCATTTTGTCAGGTGTTATCAAAACAAACGATATCATAGCCCGGCAACAAAAAATCCTAAAAACGCCATTAAACCATATTTTCAGCGTTGAGTCATCGGTCATTCTATGGTTTGTTCCGCTGGAGCTGGATTGCTGCTTTGAGTCGTTATGGCTAGTCATCGGTCGTTTACAGAGTTATGGAGCCATCACGGAGGCCTCTATCACCACCTATTGCCTATGAAGTGCTGACATTTTTTGTGGATAAAAGTAGATAAAATTTTGTCAACAAGCTTTTGTAGATCCTGAGCATACTCTGGTCACACCGATGAGCTTGATGGCGATCGCCATCAAGCTCATTCATCTTCATCACCACAATCATCACCACAATCTGCCGCCCGCTGCTACTGTAGCGAGGTGCGTTCTGGCGGGGTAAGCTCTGGGTTGGCGATCGCCCCAGCCGCCTGCTGAGATACAGAGGGCATCGGCGTCACTTGATAACCTTGGGAAGGCGACTGCACCGTTGGTTCCGGCATCGGACGCAGGGGATCGGGGTTGAGGGCGTTATTGGTAGCGGGATTGTTAGACATCCAGGCCAAGCCTCCCACCGCTCCGGCCATCAGGGCGGCATAACCCAGATAGAGATGCACAGGCTGAAGCTGGAATCCAGCCGTTGACGCTTGCGACTGTGACCACGAAGGAATCACGTTTTTGGGCGTATCCACTGCGCCCAGCGAAGCCAACAGATCTTCCAGATCGAGGTTAAAAACTGTAGCGATGCGGCGGACAAACCCTTGAATATAAATCGTTTCAGGCAGGCGATCGGCTTCTCCAGCTTCGAGAGCTTTGAGCTGATGCACCGGCACCCAAGTTTTGGTATGCAGTTGCTCGATCGACAGGCCATGGCGATGTCGTGCCTCGCGCAGCACCTGCCCTAGCTGCTGTAGCACTTGCAGGCGCTGGGCTTCAGCTTCCGCTGCTTTTTGAGAAGGGGTAGAACGACCGTGCCGCTTGGGCTTGGCCGCTAGGCTGCTGACGGCGATCGCACGGGTAGTCTTAGGGGCAGCGGCGGCAGAGGGGACAGCGGCGGCAGAGGGGTCAGCGTGAGCAGGCACCGGACTGGCCAGCGCGGCTTCGGGGCTAGGAGCGATCGCTGATTCAGCGCTGGGGATCGTAGGGATCGTGGGGATCGTGGGGATCATTGACAGATCAACGAATCCGTTAGCCGAGCCATCGGTTAACGTCAGCTCAGAAGCCGCCTCCAAAGACTTGATATCAGACTCTAGAGCAGCATCCCCCGCCATGGGTTTATCGGTGCGGTGCTGCTTGACCAGTTGCCGCAGCGCCAAGCGAATGGCCTCACGTCCCACAGCCTTAATCAGTGCTTGATAAAGCCCTACCTCCGCCTCACCGGCCCCTTGATGAAAGGTCTCCACAGCAAACTGGTAGGCTTCACTGCGATGCAGTTCAGCCTCAACATGGCCAATCAGAGTTCGCAGTTTTTCCCGTGTGATCGAAATTCTGGTGCTGTCTACACCTTCCAAATAGCATGTTGTTGCTGCCACCATCCAATAACCCTCCTCGCTCACAGTTACCAAGCGGATTTCCACACATTAGCTGTCGATCGCGCCAACCTCGGTCATGCCTGAACGGCCCCAACAGAATCTGGGTTGGCTAAGTTAGTCTTTCCTGTAGCGAGCACGCTACTCCGGAACGAATCGGGCTGAAATCGGGTTGAAATCACAGCAAATTCGGTAAATCTGCGGGGGAGTTTAATTTACTTTTGCAGTATAGAAAAGCGATCGCCCTACAGCGCGTCCATAGGAGCTGTCCGCTCTCTGAGCCGTCCTACAAAAAGCTCCATAGAAAATTCCATAGAAAGCCCCATAAAAAGCTCCATAAAAAAAGAAGGGTCGCAAGTCTCGACCCTCCACAAAAAACGGCACCCTAGCGGGTGCCGTCAATCACATCAGCAGGGCTGGAGCTTAGAAGCTCATTTCAGCCGCTTGCACTTTTTCAACCTGCTTCTTCTTCAAGACCAGCATGATCTGCGAGAGCGTCACCGCAGCCAAGAACGCAATCAGACCAACGATGCGGCTGGGGTTTTGCAGCACAATTTCGCTGTCGACTTGACCAAAGCCACCCACGTTGGGGTTAGAGGTCAGCACACCACCGGCTGCCACTTCGTCCCCTTCAGAGACGAGCAGTTCTGGGCCTGGAGGAATGGCGTCAACCACGGAGCTACCATCAGCCGTCTGAATCGTCACTTCATAGCCACCGTTGTCGACTTTGGCGATTTGGCTAATCTTGCCGGCCACCGAAGCGTTGTAAACGGTGTTATTCGTTTTCTCGCCCGTGGGGTAGACTTGACCGCGACCGCGGTTTGCGCCGACGTGGACAGAGTATTTGCCAAAGTGAACCGACTTATCGCTGTTGGGGTCGGGGGAGAGCACAGGGAAGACAATCTCTTGATATTGCTCACCGGGCAGCGGCCCAACCAGCACGATATTTTGCTGGGTATCGCTGTAGGGCTGGAAGAGATAGCTGGGGCCGACTTCTTCTTTCATCTCTTCGGGGATGCGATCTTCGGGGGCGATCTTAAAGCCCTCGGGTAGCATCAGCACCGCGCCGACGTTGAGCCCACCTTTTTCGCCATTGCCC
Source organism: Chroococcidiopsis sp. (assembly GCA_036703515.1). Classification (GTDB taxonomy): domain Bacteria; phylum Cyanobacteriota; class Cyanobacteriia; order Elainellales; family Elainellaceae; genus DATNOW01. Next base: position 10,078 of record DATNOW010000405.1, on the reverse strand, counting down.
TGCACTTGCTGGACGCTGGTATCGTAGGGGATTTTGACGACCGCTTTGAAAACCGTGTCAGGCAGGACGGCTTGGGGAACTTCTACCTCAGTGGTTTTCTTGGCGAGGTGGCAGTTTGCGCAAACGATGCGTCCAGTGGCTTCACGCGGGTTGGCATAGTTTTGCTGCGCCCAGAAGGGGTAGGCGTCGGCGGCTTGGGGTAAGGCGATATCGCTGACCAAGAGGAAGGCCACCGTAGCGATCGCCACGAGGGTGCTTCTCCAGGACAAAGTTGACCAAAATTTCGCTTTCATGTGTAACGCGTGTTCGTGAACAAAGGATTCGATAGAGGTGTACTGATCCAAAACCAGAATTTTGCGGAGTCGAGGTCAATCTTGAATGGCAGCGCTATCTGGAGCGATCGCGCACTAAACGGCGACCATTCTCGATCGAGGTCAGCCTACGACCACCAAGGTTCTTCGCCTGTACGGAAGTCTGTTTCGGTCCAAGTGGTCAGGGCCACCTTGCCATTCTCCGTCACGTTAGCGTGCGCCAAGGCGAGGGATAGGGGCGCTGGCCCACGCACAACTTTGCCTTCGCTGTTGTACTGCGAACCGTGACAGGGGCAGATAAACTTGCCTTCGTTGCCATTCCACGGCACAACGCAGCCAAGATGGGTACATACTGCGCTGAGACCATAGCTAGCGATCGCCTCGCTGGTTTCAACAATCAGATAGGTGGGGTCGCCCTTCAGCCCTTGCGTGAGGACGCGATCGCCTACGCTGTGAGACGCCAAAAATTCGCTGACGACAACATCATTGCCCAGCGCATCTTTAGCGGTTACACCGCCACCGCTACCGCCGCTAGAAGGCGGAATAAAATATTTCACCACAGGATAGAGCGCGCCCAATGCAGTGCCCGTAACCGCCCCAAATGTCAAAAGATTCATGAATTGGCGACGACCGAGATCGGGTACGTCAGGGGTTCCAGAAATTTGAGTCATGATTATGAACCAGCAGAGACAAAAGAACTAAGGGTTGTTTGATAGGCCAACTGAACGTTTCAATCCTGCGGCGTCCTAAAACCTCGTTTTTAAGAGCACTAGATAAAATCAATCTAAAGAACGCATGGAGGCAGGCGCAGGAGGAACCGTTTTCTATCAATGGCAGCATCGGCCAATGAAATCGGTTTACAGTTTTTCTAGAAGTATTATTACATCTCTCAGAATCAGGATCGTCACTGAATTTGACCCATCTCGATTCGTAAAAAAATGTAAAGATGAATGTAAACTTAAGTTACAAATTTGGGGCATGACCGGAGAAGATCTGCATCAGCTATTGCTGAACAAATGGGGGCGTTCCTACGACATTCAGCTGCGACGAACCCAGGGTAAGGTGTTTGTCCAAATTATGTGGAAATATCTGGAGCAGGCTTCGTTTCCCATGACCGAAGACGCCTATCTGACGCACCTCGACGCGATCGCCAACTACATCAACGCCTGGGATGGCGGTGGGCAGGTACAGGCCTACATTGAGCAAACTAGCGATCGCCCACGGCTGGGCAAAGCCGTCAGCATTCCTGTCGACTTGGGCGATCGCGCCTCCGAGTGGCTGCTCGAAGATTTCTAAAGTGCCAAAATGCTAGTGCCAAAACACTAGCGCCAACACGCTAGCGCTTTAGCGCTACAAACCAAAAACCGTGAGAGATCCAGTCACCCCTCACGGTTTAGCCCTATATGAGCATCTTGTATGAGCGCATAAAGCATTAAGCATTAACCCGGCCAGGTTGCCCAGCCAGTTTTGCATACGAGTTTTCTTTTTATAAAAAGATCTAAATCAGTTCCAAATTAGATCCAAACAAAACGGCGCTGGGCTAGCGAATCCCCGAAAACACATCCACCGACATCCCTTCTCGGGCCAAATGCACATTGGGGAAACGCGACTGCACCTCAGTCTCGATTTCGTCTAGAATGCTGTCTTCGTGGGCAGGGTCATGATGGAACATGAGAATCTGCTTTACATTCGCGGAAAGCGCGGTCTCAATGCCCTTTTGCCAAGTCGCCTGCTGCTGGAACTGCCCCGTCACGTCGGGGTCATAGTAAGCATGATCGGCATAGGCCGCATCAAAGATCAGTAAATCAGCCTGTTGCGCCAGATACATCAAACTCTGATCGACCGTATCGGGAGAATGCTCGGTATCGGTGGCATAGACGACCGAGCGCCCATTCCAAGTAATGCGATAGCCTAGGGCGCTGTTGGCGCGGTTGAGTGAAATCGTTTCAATCACGACGTCGTCAAGGGTAATCACCGACCCAGCCGAGATGTTGTGAAACTTGAGATCCGACTTCATCACCTGAAGCGGCACCGGAAAATTGGGACGAAGCATCTGATCGGAGAGTCGCTGCTTGATCGATGCCCCGTTGGGGCCAACAGAACCATAGATATGGAAACAATTGCCGGCAACGAATGCAGGCATGAAAAAGGGAAAGCCCTGGATACGATCCCAATGAGTGTGGGTGAAAAAGAGGTGAGACTCAACGGGCATCTGCCGCAGCATGTGTTTGCCCAGAGAGCGCAATCCTGTTCCCCCGTCAAAGATCAGGCGTTTGCCTGCAACTTGCAACTCTACACAGGCTGTGTTGCCACCATATCTGGCAGTTTCAAGGCCTGGCGTTGGGATACTACCCCGCACGCCCCAGAATTTTACGGTAAATTGCTGGGATGTACGGATGTCGGAGAGGGTCTTGTCGCCTACGGAAGGATGACTAGTGGCAGGGGGATCGAAGCCTGGCATTGTGAAGTAGGTAACGATTGCACAGAACAGAGACAAATCGGGGCATTGAAGTTGGGAACACGCATTCTACTGCTTCCCTCGCTAAGCGCTGTCGCCATCATGGCTTGAAACAGTCAAGAAACAATCAACCGGTGACCACCCAGATGTTTTATGAAACGGATGTTTTGTGAAACTATCGTCGGCTCAGACATAGCCTGGGACGGTTAGAGCAGAACAGCCAAACGCTTAAACTCTTGAGGGGGGATAATCGGCTGAGCCTAAAATGCCGTTGGACAACGGGTTTGGCTGAATAGGGTTGACTGCATGGGGTTGGCTAAATAGTGGCACCCGCAGCGTGCTGATCTCAACTTTAGCAAATGGGAAATCGAGGAAATCGATGACTTGAGTGTTCCCAAATCCCATAGATAGGTGATCTATCTATCGGTTCCTTGATCGCCTTACTCACATATACCAACCTTAATCTCGGCCTTCTGGAAACTCAAGTAATTTATTTCGCCTCTTTGAGGCTTTTTACTTAAAAACTTGGGTCGCAACCCAAGGTGTGTCCAATAAGCGATTAAATATCTAAAGAGCCGGAGGATCAAAGATCTACGCTGCTTACAGGCTCAAGCCTGCGAGTAGCCGCCTAAAGCGCTAGAGCGATACAGTAGGGAAACTGCTGTATTTCCGCCAAAGGCTTTATCGGGTGGGCTATGCGGTCACCAAAGATGCTTCGCGCAGCTTAGCAAACGGCAAGAGGCGATCGCCAGGAAAACTGGATGGCTTAATCGAGAATTTGCGGATTTATGAAGTGCTTTAATATACGGTCTACTCTACTGAGAGGAGCGTTGACGAAACCAGACGCGTTACTCATCTTAATCAATCTTTGAAATTAGCTTTAAAAGTCTGCTCGAAACGGCTGCACATCGCTTGATTGCGGATCGGAGTCGCGCCCTCTACTTGTAGTCATGCCGCTGGTGTTGGCGATCGCACCATGAATCTCACACGATGAATGTCGCATCATGAATCTCACACGATGAATATCGCATTATGAATATTGTTTTTTTTGGCACTCCGCTGTTTGCAGTGCCCAGTCTAGAGCGGCTTTTGGCTGAGCCGGGGTTTGCCGTCAGAGGCGTCGTCACCCAGCCCGACAAACGCCGGGGACGGGGGCAAGATCTGGTGCCATCGCCCGTTAAAGAAGCGGCGATCGCCCATCAGATTCCGGTATGGCAACCCCGCAGCGTCAAAAAAGATGAGGAAACCTTAGCCAATTTGCGCGCCGCCCAGGCCGATGTGTTTGTGGTGGTGGCCTATGGGCAAATTTTGTCGCAGGCGATATTAGACATGCCGCGTCTGGGCTGCGTTAACGCCCACGGCTCGATTTTGCCCAGCTATCGTGGGGCGGCCCCGATGCAGTGGAGTTTATACAATGGCGACGCCGAAACCGGCATTACCACGATGCTGATGGATGCGGGCATGGATACAGGGGCCATGCTGCTGACGGCAACCACCCCCATTGGGCTGTTGGATCACAGCCTCGATCTAGCCAAGCGACTGTCGGCGATCGCGGCCGATTTGCTGATCGAAACACTGTATGGCCTAGATCGCGGCACCGTGCAGCCGATACCCCAAGATGCCGAGCAAGCCACCTATGCCCGCCTGATTCAAAAAGAAGACTATGGGCTCGACTGGTCTAAACCCGCGATCGCCTTGCACAATCAGGTGCGGGGGTTCTATCCCAACTGTGTAGCGCGCTTTCGCGATACAGCACTCAAAGTGGTGGCCACGGTTCCGCTCACCAGCGTCCCAATGGCGCAGCTACCGCCCGATCTGCAAGCCCTAGAGTCAGACTGGCGATCGCTCACGGCCACAGCAGAGCAATCTCCCCCACCGGGCACCGTAGTCGGCATCCTCAAAAATCAAGGAGCCGTTGTGCAAACTGGCGATGGATTGCTGCTGCTGCGCGAAGTGCAGCTAGCCGGGAAGCGATCGCAGTCAGGATGGGATTTTGTCAACGGCACCCGTCTGGCGGTGGGAGAAGTGCTGCAAAGCGGAGCGTGATACTTCGTAAGAGCGCCTTCCAAAGCACTCTCCCACCCTCTCACGCTCACGCTCTCTCCAACCCTAAGCCAACGTCAAACGACGACGAGAGGCCGCTAAGACTTGGGTCGCAGAAGGCGATCGCAACAGTGCCCAAAGCGTCGGGTCGGTAAAGTCAGTAACGGCCAACGTTACCCCTAAATCGTAAAGTTCATCTGCGGAATGGGTGGTGGTCACACCAATGGTAGCGACACCAGCGCGCACCGCGGCCCGAATTCCAGAGGGCGAATCTTCAAAGGCGATCGCCTCATTGGGCAGCACACCCAAACGGCTCAAACCCAGCTGGTAAGGGAGGGGATCGGGTTTGCCCATGGGCAGCTCATCCCCCAACACAATCACCGGAAACCGCTTGGTTAAGCCTAAAATTTGCAGCATCGTGGCGGCGTTGTCTTTGGGCGCATTGGTAACCAGCGATCGCTTCATGCCCACAGCATCCATCCAGTCGAGCATAGGTAACAACCCAGGTAGAGGGGTGAGGTTGCCGGCCCGCTTTCTAAATTCAGCTTCTTTGTAAGCAGCAAGCCGCTTACCTTGCTCCGCAGACAGATGAGGCAGTAAATCTTTGACAATATGCTCATTGAGGCGGCCGCTAAACCGTTCTCGATATAACGCTTCATCGACTGCAATGCCATATTCGCGTAGCACTTCTTGCCAAGTTGCGCGATGCACCGGATCGGTATTGGCTAGCGTTCCATCTAGATCAAACAGCAATGCCTTTAGCACAAGCCTTCTCCTACTGTAGTCTGGGACGAATTGATTAGCTACCTGAAGTATGACAGGAATTTAACAGTTCATACTGTGCTCTATAGACACTTCATCAGTTTGGCCAGGTTTTCCCAAAATTGGTAAAACTGGTGCCGGGGGCGGAACTAAACGCCAGCGGAAGCGATCGCCCGGAGGTTGACTTTACAAGGCTTTATAAACCGTTGCCAATCAGAATAAACGGGGCCCAATAGTAGGGATGGCTGAGTTGGGGTTGGGCTGGAGAATTCGCAGCAGACGCAGGAGCGGCGATCGCCCCTGGAGGGCTGACGTGGGAAAAATCGCCCGTGATCAGCGCAATCTGAGCCTGACGCAGAGCCGCAGCCTCGGTTAGCCCCTGAGACAGCGCACCGTAGAAAGCCGTCATCAAGGTTTGACTGCCGCGGTCGTCTACATACCACAGGGAGGCGATCGCCGCCCGCGCCCGCGCCCGCTGGATTTGATAGCCAAACCCCAGGATTTCTTCGCCGTTGCCCAGGTCGCTGCCGACTGCGGTGCGGCAGGCGCTGAGCACAACCAGCTCAACGTTGGGCAACGACCATTCCGACATATCGCGCAGGGTGACGCGATCGCCATTACCAAACAAAATAAACGATTGTTCCGGTGCGCCCGGCACAAACTCGGCATGGGTGGCGAGGTGCACCACGGTGTAGTCGTTCATGTGGGGCACGATGGCATCGCGGCTAAAGGCACGATTAAAAAAGACTGTAGTATTAGGAATTTCGGCGGCAATGGTTTCGACCTCCACCCGTGAGCTGGGCAGACCGTTAAACCCATATTTGTCGCCCGCATCAAACGCCCCGGCCAGTACGCGCACCTGGGACGGGTCAAGCGGACGTGTCGAAAAATCAGTGATCGAGGCAGCAGTAATGTAGTTGACTGTAAATCGCTGGATCAGCCACTGGTTGCCGTCATACAGCGCCGCGAGGGGGACATAGCGCAGTTGCCCATCGGAGGCCAAGATAATGGTTTCAGTTTCGGCTAAATCGGCCTCTAAGGGACGAATCAACCAGTCATAAAGCTGTCGGGCAGCGGCAGTTTGACGCGATCGCGAGGTGAGTTCGGTGCGAAAGTCGACGATTGCCCGGTTGAGCTGTGTACGCGTTACGGGCACAGTGCGGCGGATGGGCTCGCCCCTAGAAGGCACCAGCACCAGCTCTAAGCGATCGTCGAGCACAAAGGGATAAAGCAACACCGCATGGTCAACATTCGCCAATTGGGCTTGCAGCCGCACTAAAATCTCGGGGTTGGGCACTTGCCCCCGGGCAGTGCGCCGCAGTTGCTCGACGAGCCCCTGCACCTGGGGATCATTCAAAAAGTCGCTGAAGTTTCGAGCAGAGGCGTCTGTAGAACTAGAGGCGATCGCACTAAACTGGCGATAGCGATCAAACAATTCGGTTTCGGGTGCCCAAAAGTCCACGCCCTTAGCCGTTTGAGCATTGCCGCGCACATCGCGCAGGTAGTCTTCTAACTCTTGCAGCTTGAGTAAATCGAGCACCTGCTGGGCTTCGAGCACCCGATCTTGCTGCAATAGCAGATCGGCCAAGCGGCGATAGGTGTCAGCAACCGTAGTGGTATAGGATTGCTGCTGCTCTTGCGACAGCGTCTGCAAATTTTGGCGAATGGACTCAGTAATGTTGACCGCTTGCTTGAAGAAGACAATCGCCAATTCGGGCTGATCTTGCGCGGCCAACAGCATGCCCATATTGCCAAGGGCGATGCGCTCACCGGGGCGATCGCCCAAGCTTTGGAAAATCGACAGCGACTGCTGATATGACGCTAAAGCCTGGGATGATTGTCCGAGCTTGGTATAAATTAGCCCCATATTGTTGAGAGTGACGCCTTCGGTAGCGCGATTGCCCAAGGTTCTGGCCAACTCTAAGGACTGCTGATAAAACTCCAGCGCTTGCTGATATTGCCCTAAATAGTCGTAGATCAGCCCGATGTTGTTGAGGGTGACGCCTTCTCCAGGGCGATCGCCCAACTGCCGCCGAATCGCGAGCGACTGCTGCGAGGCCTCCAGCGCCTGTTGATATTGCCCCAGCCCAACATAGGTGCTGCCCGTATACTGCAAGACTTCGCCTTCGGCGCGACGGTTGCCGATGTCCCGATGAATGGCCAAAGCCTGCTGATAGACCGCGAGCGCTTCGGTATATTGCCCTAGACGTTCGTAGGTCAGCCCAATATTGTTGTAGGTTTGCCCCTCTAGGGCGCGATCGCCAATCTCACGGGCGATCGCCGATGCCTGCTGGTAACGATCAAGGGCTTGAGCATAGTCTCCCGAGTTGAAATAGACATTGCCACTATTGCTCAGCACATAGCCCTGACCGGCGCGGTTGCCCGTTTCTTGGTGAATCGCCAGGGCTTGGCGATAAAACTCTAAGGCCTGCGGATATCGCCCCAGCCGTTCATTGACAAAGGCGATGTTATTCAGCGTGGTGCCCTCCACCAGCCGGTTGTTGACTTCGCGCTCAATCCCCAAGGCTTGCTCAAAAGCATCCAAGGCCTGGTCATAGTTGCCCTGATCGGAATAGACCAGTCCAATATTATTCAGCGTGGTGCCTTCGGCGGCGCGATTGCCAGTTTCACGATGGATCGGCAAAGCCTGTTGAAAGGCCTCCAAGGCTTCGGCATATTGCCCTCGGCTACTATAAATTAAGCCAATATTATTCAGTGCGGTGCCTTCGCTGGTGCGGTTGCCGACCTCGCGGTGGATGGCCAAGGCCTGCTGCGTAAAGGCGATCGCCTGGTCATAGTCGCTCAATGCGCTATAGACCATACCGATATCACTCAGCACCAAACCTTCTTCCCGGCGTAGACCGGCAGAACGCACCTCGTCCAGCACTTGCTGAAACGTTGCCAGAGCATCCCGAAATTGACCTTGGGTATACTGCTGCTGCCCCGTTCGGTAAAGCTGAACCAGGTTAGAACTGGGCCGTTGAGCGGTCAGCAAAGAGGGGACGATCTGGGCGGAGGCAACGCCAATGCGATCGCCTATTCCTGCCCCTACTACCATCAGCCCGGCGGCAATCAACCCCCATGGATTACGAATCGCGCTTGTCCGCAAAGTCCTCAAACGGCAGACCATAGAACGGTGTCCTTTCAGCTCGTCCTACGTCCAGTGTGACCTGTGGGATAGCGATCGCGGCGGATTTTTAAGAACTTGTAGCGCAAAGCACTAAGCACTAAGACGCCAATGCAAGCTTTAATCCAAAGGCTTTAGTCCAAAGGCTTTAGTCCAAAGATGTCGAGGGCGACAGCACAATGTGGCGATGGCGATCGATACTCAGCCAGCCTTCTTCGCGCAGTTGACTGATCAACCGAGTCACCGTGACGCGGGTAGTGCCGATCGCGTTGGCCAACTGCTGATGGGTGAGGCGAACCGTCAGGCGCGTGCCGCCCGGAATCGGATAGCCCACCTCTTGCTTCAGCAATAGCAAAAAGTGGCGCAGACGGTCTTCGACCCGGCGATAGCCAACCATCGCCAATACCGCTTCGGTCTGGCGCAGGCGACGGGTCAGCTGACGAAATAACCCCTGGGCCAACATCGGCGATTGGTCAATTTCAGCCTGGGTCAACCGCATCAAGTCAACATCAGAAAGGGCGATCGCATGATACGGGCGAATCAGCGTCAGCGGCAACCCAAATGGCATCGACGGCCCCGCCAACCCCAGCAACGCTTCTTCCCCGTTATCGTACAGCGTTCCTAGCTGCACAACCCCACGACATACAACCCAAAGCTGATTGGGCAGCATCTCAATCTCCTGACCGCTACAGTAGGGATGCAAACTGCGCCCCCGGTATAGCTCTTCCAACAGCTTGCGAAGATCGATCTGAGGAGCAACGTCCAGAGCAAAGGATTGCAACATAGGGTTGGACAGGTATAGAGCTTTCCTCAAACAGTAAGCGCCTGAGCTAAAGGAGAGGTAATTGAAAGATTTGGCTTAGGTTAAGCTTCCACAAATCAGGCTTAAATTCTCTGCTAAAACCATCAAAAACAAGAGTGCCAACACAAGACACAGTCTCGCGTTGACACTCTTCATCTGGAATCAGATGACGACACCTCTAGCCGTTACCGGCCACCAAAACCTCGCCTTTGAGCATCCGCTGCGCCGCATCGAGCAACGCTTCTTCGAGGTAGGGCTTGGTAAAGTAACCCTTGGCCCCCAGTTGCACGGCCATCTGGCGGTGGCGATCGGCCCCCCTAGAGGTCAGCATCGCAATGGGTAGATGATTCAAACTGGTATCTTTTTGCAGACGCGACAGCAGCTCTAAACCATCCATGCGAGGCATCTCAATGTCGCAGAAGACCAGGTCGCAAGGTAGCCCAGAGCGCAGTTTCTCCCAGGCTTCCTGACCGTCTCTGGCTTGCTCAACCCGATAGCCCACTTTCTGGAAGGTCATCGACAGCAGTTCGCGTACCGTGATCGAGTCGTCGACAATCAGCACCGTAGGCTCGGTC
>DATNOW010000404.1:0-2797 GCA_036703515.1 Chroococcidiopsis sp. | reverse complement strand
TAATCGCTGTAATGACTGTATTGGCTTTGAAATATCCCCAATATTTTATGCAGCTCTTCGCGGCTGAAAGGCTGGGGTTGAGCGGGTGGAACCTTTACCCGAACTTCATCCCACGGGTTTCCCCCGGTTACCAGCTCCCTCTTAGCTGCCCACTTCCAAGCCGATCGCAACCAGCCCAGGCGCTCTCGAACGGTGATCGGTTTATTCTTTTTCAGCAGCCAATCGCGGAATTTAAAACAATCCTCCTCAGTTACCTGCTCGACCGCGCGCCGTTTGAAAAACGCCCGTAGATGCTCTCCAAACCCCTCTAGCTTCTCTAGGGAGCGCGTCTCTACCTGCTTAGCCTTGTACGCCGTCCAGCGGTCGAATAGCTCGACCACCGTTAACGATTGCGATCGCTCTACACTCTGCGCTCGGTATTTGTCCAAGCTGGGGTCAAAGTTGCCGCTGATCACGTCGCCATAGATTGCCGCCGCCTTGCCCTCAGCGATCGCCCGGTTGGTCACGCTATCGGGCAACCCCACGGCCATGACATAACGCTTGCCTGCGTAGCTCCACACGAGCCTAAGCCAGCCGCGATCGCTGACCACTGACACCGAGCCCTTTGGTTTTCTCACTGGCTGAAACCCCACAACACCGTCGATCAATTTTCGATCAGTTTGTGGCTGTATCTGGCGGTTTATGACCGTTCGTGACATATCGCGGTTTTTGTCAACGATCAGTTTTTGCACGTCGCCTTAAAGACGAAACCCCGCATTGTGCGGGGTTTCTGGCGATCGGAGCGGCGGGATTCGAACCCACGACCCCCACTACCCCAAAGCTGGGGTAGTGGCAGCGGCAACGGCTAGAGCGTGCGTGATACGGCGATCGGGGTAAATGTTGCGGTGTGAATTTCGATCAATTGACTCAATAGGGCAGCGTGGCGATCGCCCCGATCTTGTCAGACTCGCTAACGTCCAGATATCTGGCCAACTCGTTCAGGGACTTGTGACCAGAGATGGCCGCGATATTGGCCAATGGGGTGCCCGCGTCTTTCATGGCGGTCAGCGCCGTGCGTCTAAAGCTGTGGGTGCCTATCCCCTCTATCCCCAGGTCTACAGCTGCGGCTCTCAGTTCCTTGTCGACCGATTGCCGAGTGATGTGCGGTAACGCCTTGCCGCCGCTGCTGGGGAATAGGTAGCCCCGCTTAGGCAGGTTATAGTCTGCAAGCAGTGCCTTGAGCTTTGGATGCATGGGGACGGCCCGCGTCTCTCCGGTTTTGGTGCGGGTGAACACGATCGCGTCGTTTTTCAGGTTCTCAGCCTTAAGGGCGATCGCCTCACTCATCCTGCAGGCCGTGTAGGCGGCGATCGCGATCGCAAGTCGATAAGGATCTTTTGTCACACTGATCAGCCGATCGAGTTCGTAACCCGACAAGATCTTGGCTTGGCCCCGCCCGTCAACCTTCCCACTCATGACATTTTCCCTCCGTCACTTTTTAAGCCATTATATTGTCGATTCGTAGGAATCGACAACGGACTAATAAGGGCTGTGGCGGTTTTGAGAGCGGCGGGCGTTAAATTATGTTTTTCTTATCGATGCTTTTTGCCCAAAATGGCTGAAACCCGCATTCTACCGTTCATTGATAAGTTTTTCTTAAGTGTTGCCGTTTTTTGGGGTTGCGAAATTTTTGGCGTAAAAATTACACCAATTAGCGGTTGGCGGGCGCTGAGCGATCGCCCCTGTTGCGTTTTTGTAAAAAGATATTTGTCCCGACAGTCCCCAGAGTGCCCACATAAACGGGAATGCTGGGTTGTCGGCTGACGGGTTAAATAAGTTCTGTGACGGGCGATCGCGACCAGCTTAAAAAAGAGGCAGAGAAACTTTACATCAAGGACGGGTTGACGCAAGAAATGATTGCGGAGCGTCTTAAGGTTTCACTGCGGACAATTGAGCGCTGGGCGTCTGCTGGTAAGTGGAGCGAGTTGGCTGGCCCAAGGCGATCGCCCAAAATAATATCGATCAAACGCACTGAGGAGCGGGCAGCGGCAAAAGTCAAGGTAGAGCCGCAGACTGAGAGTAAGCCGGTTTCACCACTGGCTGGTAAGCAAAGGGTGCGAAAAATCGATGAAAAAGAGATTGTGGAAGGGGCGATCGCCAGCCTTGCGGCAATCTTGAGCAGCACTGAGATCGATACCAGGGGCGTAGCGGGCGTAGCGAGTGCGCTGATTCGGTGCCTAGAGTTTAGGCGAAAGATCGATCCGCCGAGCGTTGCGGAAATTGCGGCCCAGATTGTAGATCTTGGCGTTAGCCCATCTGAACTGGTCAAAGAGCTTACTGTCGAATGGCAAAAACGGGCTTAAAACTGCTGATTGACGAGTTAAGCACCGCGTTTGGAATAACTGAAGCGACCGAGCAGCCCGTGTGGACGCCGTTGCCTGGGCCTCAATGCCTTGCCTACGAATCACTGGCCGATGAGACGTTTTACGGCGGGGCGGCCGGAGGCGGCAAAACTGACCTCATTTTGGGGCTGGCTTTGACCTCGCATCAAGACGCGATCATTTTTCGCCGGGAATATCCCCAGCTAAAGGGTCTGGTCAAACGGGCCAAGAAAATCTTGCGAGGCACCGGGGCGCAATACAACGCCACCGAAAAGATGTGGTCTGGGCTCCCAGGTGGGCGATCGCTTGAGTTTGGCGCTTGCCAGTATGAAGAGGATGTCGAAAAATACCAGGGCAGAGCCCACGATTTGAAGGCGATTGACGAGATCACCCATTTCTCGCGATCGCAGTTCAAGTTTTTAACGGGCTGGCTGCGG
>DATNOW010000403.1:0-2584 GCA_036703515.1 Chroococcidiopsis sp. | reverse complement strand
CACAAAGTTTCCGCAAACGGGCTTTGTGTGGGGCTGCCGCTTGTTTCTCTGCATGATTGGGCTGTTGATTGGCGGGCGCTTGTTCTAGAGTGCTTTGGCGCATCTTTTTTCTAGTACAAATTGCAGCACGGAGATCGGCGTGGATGGCGCAACAATCCCCCATGGGTATGACCATGAACCCGCTGTTAGTGGGAGGTATTATTTTTGCTTTTGTCAGTTTGCTAGTGGATTTGCGGGGGGCCGTTCCGCACCAGAGTGCGAGTGGGCACCATGAGACCTGCCAAGGCACAGTCAACGCAGAAGTTGTAATATCGAGAGATCAATTAGCTCAACTGCTGACTGTGCCGGAGCGCGATCCCAAAACCAGAGTGCGAGATATCCTCGACCAGCCCTATTGCCAACTGCCCGAAATCGAAGTTAGGGCTGGCGTTGCTGCCGAAAGAGAAGTCTATCCTCTAGCCTTTGATCCGCAAACCCGGCTAGTCATTCTCTACGAGGGCGACGAGTATGCGGGGTATCGGTTCAGTTTTCAATAGACCTGTAGGTGTGTTGGTGATGCTATCGGTTTTGGCGGGCTGCATAGCCGGTTGCAGTCGCCCTGGCTCCGAAGAACCGATTCGCACGGTGACCATTCAGCAATCGTGGGAACTGCAGCCCGGGGATGAGGTGGGAGGATATACCATTACCGGCAGTTTGGGCGATGTCTCGATCGCCCTTAATGGTGGCACGGTCTACGCGCCGTTTGATGGTCGGGTGCAGCCCAATGACATCCCAAACTGTTTGATTTATTCCAGCCCTGAAGTGCCGGCCTATGTCTTTCGGCTATGCGGTTTGGAGTCGCCCCAACTGGGCCCTGTGCGTCAGGGCGCGGTGATTGGCAAGGGCAAGTATTTACAGTTTGCTGCGTTGCGACGGCAGCCGGATGGCACCTGGGCCATGGTTGAGCCATCGGGCGATATCCTCCAGCGGGCGTTGCAGCGCCCCTAAGGGAGAGGGGCGATCGCATTTATTTCTGCATCCATACTCTGCATTAACAGGAACAGCCATGAACCGATCTTCAGTGCTGATAGTGGCCAGTGCAGCGGCGATTTTGACCAGCGCGCTGCCGGCCTATGGCGGCGATTTGGGCTTGGAATTTGAAGCGGCGTCAGAGTTTGGCGTGGGGACGGGGGGCTTGGCGGCAGATGCGCCCAAGGGTGATTTACCGCAGGAGGAGGCGAATGAGACGCGATCGCCCTTGAGTAGTCCATCAGTTAGTTCATTAAGCAGTCCATTAGTTAGTCCATTAAACAGTCCATTGAGTATTCCGGCCTCAGCGCGTCAGGTGCCCAGCCGCTCCAAAGCAGGCGATGGGGGTGATTTACCGCCGCCGCCGACCCTACCGTCATCATCGCTGCCACCGCTAGAGAAACGCGATCGCCCTACGTTTCCCGTCTCTGCCAAACCTCCCACCGCCTCTCCAGTCCTCACAGCAGATGCTGCCCAGGTTTCTCAACCCACCGTCCCCCTGGCCGAGACCGATCGCACCGTGGCGCTGTCTTTTGATCTACCGCCCGTCGATGATTCGAGCAATCCAGCATCACCATCAGGCGATAAATTAGGCGATGGATTAAGCGATCGCCCCCCTGCTCCAGGGGCTGACAGCTCCCAGTTGCCCCTAGAAGCGGCACCTTCTAGCCTGGAGGCGCTGTTTAGCGGCGAGACTGACTCATTGGTGGCGATCGCCGTTGGCAGCGCTGAAGGCACCCGCACCCCAACAGGCGATCGCACCTCAATCTATGGCGGGCATACCGATCCGGGCAACGGCGTCTGGAATCTGGGCACGTTTTCCTATCAGCATGGAGCGCGATCGCCCGAAGAAGCGGATCTTAAACAGCTCCAACGACTCAAACAGCAGGCGCAACTGTTGCAGGCGCAGGCTGCCCAGCAGCAGATGACGCTGACCGTCGAAGCCGCACTCAACGGCATTGACCTTGCCAATCAAGCTCCCGCTGCCGCCTTAGAGCGGGGTGGCTATATCGATCGCCTGCGTCAAGCTGACGACATGGGGCTCAAGGGAGCAGAGGCAATCCTGTGGGCGCGGGTGCGCTCTTACCTTGATCCCGACACGCAGCAGTGGAATGCACCCGGGCTGGGCAACACCCTCGATCGCATTACCCACGATCAAAACCGGCGCATGAATGAGATTGCTCGGGCGATCGCCGTTTATCAGCAGCGCCAAGGTGGGGTCGTGGCTCAACAGCAGCAAGAGCAGGCGATCGCCCGTCTCTTTGCCCAAGCAACACCCGCTACCCAGCCGAATTCTGAGGATCGCAATTCTGTGGACCGCAATTCCGTGGATCGCAATGACTGGGATCGCAATGACTCAGAAGGGGACGATGAATCTTGGATCGAGCGACTCTTTACCCTTGATTTGACCCATCATTGACGAGCTTGGCTCACTTGGCTCAAAAGGTGCCGTCCAGCGCACCTTGTCCGCTGGAGTCGAGAAAGATGTTGCAGAAACCCGCTGTGTAGATTGCGTCTGGGTTTTCGACCTCTGCCCGAAATACCGTCGGCGGTTTGGGATTATCTTCGCAAATAT
>DATNOW010000402.1:0-6042 GCA_036703515.1 Chroococcidiopsis sp. | reverse complement strand
GTTGCCCGGACTGCCGCTCGACATAATCATCATGGCGATGCCTACCGTGCTGACTGCCCCAAAGGACGTGCCCAGCAGCAGCGACACCACGGCCGTGAGTAAAAACGCCGCCACAATAAAGGTGTGGGGATTGATCCACTGCACGCCGTAATAGACCAGGGACGGCACCGTGCCCGCCGCCATCCAGGTGGCCGTTAGGGCCCCAATAATCAGCAGGATGTGAATCACCACCAGCGATTTGCGGCTGCCAGCGATCGCCATTTTGAGCAGTGCGCCCAGGGCAAAACCGCGCCCCATCAGCACCGTCATGAATGCCACCATCGAGGCCGCCAGCGGCAGCACAATCGGATAGCCGTGGATGGCGCTGACCAGCAGCGCAATAAAGGAACCCAACAACACCAATAGCAAATCCATAGCTGCTCCACGCTTAGCTAGCGGCGGCGATCGCCTGTTGATTTAACCGACAGAGTTTGACCTGATCGCTGACCGTTGCGCCGATCGATTGATAAAACTGAATGCCGCTGTGATTGACCACATCCACCGTCCAGTCAATCCTGGCGCAGCCGAGCCGCTGGGCGATTTCACAAAGCCGTGCCATCAGCGATCGCCCGATCCCCTGATGCCGATAGCCCTCTTTAATAAACAGATCGTCGAGCCACAGCCCGGGCTTGGCCAAAAAGGTGGAATAGATCGAGTGATAGGTGGCAAAGCCAATGGCCTGACCATCACTTTCGACTAGCAATACTGCACAGCGTGGACTAGGCCCAAATAAATCGCGAGCTAACTGCTCAGGAGTTGCCTGGAGCGACTCTGGCGCGCCGTCAAACGCTGCTTTTAACGCCAGTAGCTGCATAATCGCGGGCAAATCGGTGGCGATCGCTTCGCGCACGACCCAAGGTGAAATCGACATTGACTGCTCCTGAAGAATAAAAATAAACCCGTTTATCCTGGCCCTCAACCCAAGCCCCCTTCCGAAGAGACAGGGAACTAGAAGATCGGCTCCCCTCTCCCTCCGGGAGAGGGGTCGGGGGTGAGGGCGTCAGTCCATTAGAGTTCTCTCTGTGGTTACCGTGGTTACCGTGGTTACCGTGGTTACTTTGGTTACTGTAGCGGTGAGGCGATCGCCTAATCAAAGCATTGCTCCGATACCTTCCATTGATGGCGTCGATGGATCGTCAGTGATCGCAATGGATCGTGAAAATGGCGATAGATCGTGAAGATGGCGATAGAGCACATTGGCGTCAAAACTTTACGCAAAAAATTTGTATGAAAATTTTGCGTAAAAACCAGGAGCCCCGTTGATGTAGTAAGAGCAGCGTATCCACACCCCTTCTAGAACCATCCCGGAGGGCTGGAAATCTGCAAGCAGCCTAGCAAACAGGCGATCGCACCGTGGACTCTCTGGAGCGATCGCATCGTGCCATGACGCAAGAGCAGCAAAACCGCATCTACTCCTAATCGCGACGATTTACAGCCGGTTCGTTAGCGCCAAAACTCGCAACAGGCAAGGAATTGCGGGTATATGAATTTTTTGTAAAGAGTTTTGTGAAGCTAAAATGAATCAACTGTTATACTAGGTGAAAGTATTGAGAGATAAGAACATTGGTACTAAAACTCGGTTAAAACTTAGTTAAAAAATTTTTTGAATTCCTCAAAAGCAGTACCGATTTAGTTTGTCCAATCTCATATGTTTCTCCTGAATATAGTCGCCTCAATGCAAATGGCTTAACAGTGCGAGAGCCAATGTGAGATTCGTTGTCCGGCGTGCTAATCAATAGTTTGGTGTGAAGTGCTTGGTTTGATTTGTCACGTTAAAGTCGTTGAAATTAAATGTGCTTCATCGGCATCGTCAGACAGCCACAAGATTGATAGGTTCTCGATCTTCCATTTGTCCGAGCTATCTCTGGAAGACGCGTTGGAGTGAAAGATGCAAGATAAAAGCGAACGTTATCAAACCACTAATCGTTCTATCGCCAAGGCAAAACGCTTGGGCGGCTACCTAATGGAAGCCGGGTTGCTCACCTCTGACCAAGTCAATGTTGCCCTCAATGACCAGCACTCAACCGGGATGCGGTTTGGTGAGATTATCGTGGCCCGCGGCTGGGTCAAAGAGCAAACCATTGAGTGGGTGATGGAAAAAGTAGTTATCCCCGAAAAGCGTGCTCTACAGCGCAAGCAGCAGTCAACCATCCCGCCTGTTTCCGCCCAGTCCTTCCAGAATCAGGGCACTCACACCATCTATCAAACGGTGCCGCAAACCACTGCCCAGACCAACGCTCAGACCAACGCTCAGACCAATGGGCAGAGCAACGCTCAGACCAACGGGCAGGCGAATAGACAGACAAGCGGGCAGGCGAACGGGCCAGCGAATAAACAGGCAAGCGGGCAGGCAAGTGGGCAGGCAAATAGGCAGACGTCCAACACCTCTTCCCAAACGCCCCGTAGCGCTGTGATCGCGCAAGCCGTGCCGTCAAACTCGGGGGCTAAGCGCCAGAGCTTTCCACGGATTGAAATTGTTTTTGATCAGCGCTCCAGCCCTCAGGTTGAAATTCCGCCCGTGCATTCTTCAGGGACTGCGGATGACACCCACGGTGAAAATGGTTCTGCCCATCGGCGTGATGTTCCCATTTCCAAGCCGCTGCCGTCAGTGCAATCGACGGATGGGGATGTTAGCTGGGTTGGGTAAGAGCCGCGATCGCCATTGATGTTGCCGTGAAAATTCTGCTGGTTGAAGATGATGAACGCATTGCCCAAGCCCTAGCCGAAGCGTTGAGCGACCAAAACTATGCGGTCGATGTGGCCTGCGATGGGCAAGAAGGCTGGGACTACGTCGAGGCTTATGAATACAGCCTGTTTTTGCTCGACTGGATGCTGCCCAAACTTGACGGCATTCGCCTCTGCCAGCGCATTCGACAGCACGGTATCCATACCCCTGTGCTGCTGTTGACGGCCAAGGATACGAGCTCTGACAAAGTCATGGGGCTAGATGCCGGGGCCGATGATTATGTGGTCAAACCTTTTGACTTACAAGAGCTGATGGCGCGGATCCGGGCCTTGCTGCGACGGGGCACCACTACGCTGCCGGCCGTTTTGGAGTGGGGCAAGCTTCGCCTTGATCCCAGCACTACTGAGGTGGCCTATGGCGATCGCCCCCTGCACTTGACCCCCAAAGAATATCAGTTGCTTGAGCTATTTTTGCGCCAGGGGCACCGCACCCTCAGTCGCAGCGCTATTTTGGAAGCCCTGTGGTCATCAGAAGAACCACCGGGAGAAGAAACCGTCAAAGTGCATATTCGCAGCATGCGCCAGAAGTTGGCTGCCGTGGGTGCCACCGACTTACTCGAAACGGTGTACGGTTTGGGCTATCGACTCCGCAATGCGGATCCCCACAGCGCCTAAGACCCAAACTAAACGTGTAATTTAGAGCACAAGTATTACCGGAATCGATCGATAGATCTGCGGGGCACCCAAACAGAGCAGTCAAACTGTTCAGGCACTCAGAGTAGAGCTATGACCAGCAGCTTGATGCAAATAGCTGGGTTTGTCCTGGCCTTAAAGCCCTGGTAGATGAATACATTCAAAATATTATTTGTGCTGAAATTAATTTAGCCTTGTAGCAATTCTGAGCGTTTTATTGCGCTTATACAGATTGCATCTTTATGATTCGTTGTTATCATCGAATCACGAAGAAGTGCGGACTCAAAACAATGAAATTTTATTGAGTCCGCAATTTTTATTGCTGGGGTGTTATCAGACTCTTTTTTCTCGATTAGAGCAATCTGCTGATTACTAAAATTGCGTAATTTCTGATCGGCAGTGATGTGTAAATTTTCAGAACTCCACTTAGAAATCTGAAAATACAGCATATTTATTTGCGCTTCAATGCGTCTTTTGAGGAGAGTAGACAAGATGAGAACATCCTGCTTAATTAACAACTACAACTACAGCAAGTTTGTTGTTGAAGCTGTTCAAAGTGCCTTAAATCAGTCAGTAGCCTTTGATGAAATTATCATCGTGGATGATGCTTCAACCGATAACTCTGTAGAGGTTATTCAACACCACTTTGAAGATCATCCGATTGTTAAAACTATTTTTAAGGAAAAAAATGAAGGGCAGCTCTCTTCCTTTAATACGGGGGTTGCTGTCGCTACGGGCGACCTTTTGTTTTTCTTAGATGCAGATGATTTATATAAGCGGCAGTACCTCGAAATCGCGCTCAAAATCTACGAAAATTACCCTGACTGCGATTTTTTAATCTCGGCCCATCAAGCGTTTCGCAGTGCAGAACCAGGGCAGAAGCCTGAGGAGGGGCGATCGCCAGATTTCGCTCAACCCACAGTGCAAATAATTGATTTAGGCTACTCGATTATTTCCTGTTGGCATCGGCAGCGATTTGTGGGCGGGAGAACTTCGACCCTATCGATGCGAAAAAAGGTTGCCGATCAGTTTATGCCGGTGCCCTACCTCCAAGACTGGCGGATTCGAGCGGATGATTGCTTGGTCTACGGGGCATCGATGGCCGGCGCGCGCAAATTTAAGGTCAATGCTCCACTGATTGATTACCGCATCCATCAAACGAATAATTTTGCCCACACTCAGGGAGATAAGCAGCGAGCGTCCTCCCCTGGTGCGGTCTCAAGTTCCTATAAACGGCGGGTGGCGATCAATAAATTACTCAACCACTGCTACAACAGGCTAAGTTATTCAACGAATTTGTCGGAATTAGCCGCTTTTGAATTTCAAACCATTCGCAAACCAAGCTCAAGCCTGCTGTTGCTTTATGCGGGGATTATTTTGTATTCCGACTTGGCCCTGTCAGAGAAACTGAAAAGCCTCAGTCTGATTTTCAAGTGGTTTGCCGGGTCGAGAAGAAAATCGTTTTACGAAACCCTCCGTTGGTGCACCGAAATGAGCGAGAGCAGTCTCTACAATCGTGAATTGCAGCAGATGACTCGCTAATGCGCTGCATCGTTCGTTCAATATCGATTTCAATATCGATAGGGCATGCTGAAGCTACCCTAGGCGGCGGCTTGATTGAGGCGATCGCTACTAGATGCCCGCTGGCCGCCAAACTGCTCAATAATCTGATCTTCGTAGGAAGAGGCGATCGCCGCGACTGACAAAATGCAGGTTTGCAGCTCGAGCAGATCCATATTTTCGCCGCCCAAAATGTTGTGGGCAAAGATCACCTGGCCCGATTCGTCGATTTGGAAGGAGCCAAACCGCATTTTGCGGTTTTCGGCCAGCAGGTATTGCAGTAGCTGAGCATTGTCAGAATTCCCGACTGTGACGTAGCTGTAGGCTCGCACGATCGCCATCTCTGCACCTTGCCAGGGATGAACTTCCCATGGCAGCACTTCGACTTCAATCAGGGTGGCGTTTTGGTAGAGCAACTCAAATCGGGGCGACTCAGGCTGCACCCGCATTGCGTCTTTGAACAAACTGGAGGTGAGATAGTCGAGGACTTTCTGATAGGTCAGTTCGTGGGTGTGGTTGATGAAGGTGAGAGTCATGGGAGGAGTCCTTGGGAGGGAGAGTGGGTGGGAAGGAGAGTGGGTGGGTGAGAAGGGCGTGGTGCAGGCATCTTGCCTGCTTGTCCGACACGACACTAAAGGGTGAAGGGTAAAGGGCGAAGGGGGGAGGGAGAGTGGGGATTGTTAACTAATGTAACAAGTATTAAAGAAGTATCGTAGGTTATTTGTTCTGGGTCATTTGGGGTTTGATTTTTTTTACTTTTTACCGTTCCTTTGCCCTATGACTAATGACCAAAGACTAGTGATTCAAAACTAATAACTCTGCTTATAGACTCTGCCTACAATTGTCGGCGATCGCCTTCCTTCTGCAATCCTGCTGTAGAGTTCACCCAAGGGGATGAATTAGCTTTTACATGATGAACATATGGGGATCGAGGGATTTGGGATCGTGGACTTTGGCGAAGTCGCTGGCTTTGGTGTCGGAATCGAGGTAGCCGTCTACCATGTTGACGACCCGATCGGCGACGTCTAAGATGCGGTTGTCGTGGGTGACCATGAGGATGCTGCA
>DATNOW010000401.1:0-5620 GCA_036703515.1 Chroococcidiopsis sp. | reverse complement strand
CCTATTTTCCCGCTTCACTTGTTGAGCTGGATCCCGGCGGTCTTCAGGACCTTGTCCCAGCGCGCGATTTCGCGGCGGATGTGCGCGTCGAGCTCGGCCGGGCCGGCGCCGATCGGCTGGGAGCCGGTGGTCGCGAGGCGCTCGAGCACTTTCTCGTCCTTCAGCGCCTTCGCCGCGGCGGCGTGGACCTTGTCGACGATGTCCTTCGGCGTCTTCGCCGGCGCGAGCAGGCCGTACCAGCCGCTCACGGCGAAATCGGGCATGCCGGCCTCGGCCGTCGTCGGCACGTCGGGCAGGCCCGGCGCGCGCTTCTCGGCGGCGATCGCCAGGCCCTTCATCTTTCCGGACTTGACGTGCGGCGTGATGATGGAGATCACCGACCACATGTAAGGGTCCGTCATGTATCATTTGCCCCAAAAAGTAGAGACTTTGGGCCCACACCAGGGGCACGTTGTCGTTGGGCAGACGCCGTTCGCTGCGGGGAGCGGCGCGCTCGGCATCAAGTCGATCGGCCGGAACGTAGTAAAGCTCAGGCAAGAGTTTGAGCCCATCTTTCTCGACCAGCAGGGTTTCGAGCCGCTGCCGATAGTCGTCGCTCTGCTCGCGATCGCCCCGAAACTGAGCATCGAGCCAGAGATAGGTAAAAAACAGCGGCCACTCGCACTCGATATGCTCAAAGGCTTTGAGTTCCCAAGGCTCGTAGTGCAGGCGGCTGCTATCTTCTAGCACCGTTTGGTGCCCATCGCGCAAAAATCGCTTGCAGCCGTAGCGCCCTTGCAGCTTGTCGATGATGGTTTGGCGGGTGCGCTCGATCAGGGCCGGCTCGTCTACGGCAAAGGCCGGGAACCCAATCACGCTGAGGAGGGCCGCGTCGGTTTCTTTGGACGACGACTCGCGGGGCAGTAGAGAGTCGAGGGTGATGCGGGCGCGGGCAATTTCATCGGGCAAGACGTGAATCACCGAGGCTTGACTGCCGCGCACGCCAAACAAGTCAAGCCCGCTCATCGCCTCTAGGGCCGCTTTGGCCATGCCCACTGAGCTAGCGTTGAGTTCGGGCTTGCCGTGGTTAATTTTGTTGCCCCGTTCCCAGATGCCATAGTCGGGGGTGCGATAGGTGCGCCCGACATAGTAAATCAGGTTTTGAATGAAGTTAACTTCGTCGAGGGTAAAAATAATTTGCAGCCCCGATGCCGTCATCTGGGCCAGCATCAACAAAAACACCGAGGTGGCGTCTAGCTGGAGATGCCCCCACTCATCATCCCCAACGACGGTATCGCCCGTTTTCAGGTCATATTTGGCGTGCAGGGCATCGAGCGGATCTTGGCTGACTTTGAAGGTTTCGACTTTGTGGGCCTGGCGCATCATGGCAAACAGCAGTCCGCGCATCAGCTTGACAACGCTGTGCTCTAGCTCGTAGGCCCGTCCCTGGTTGTCGTGGGTTTTGCGGTAGGCGATCGCCAGCCCCCAAACGGCCAGAATGCTGTAAACGTTGTCACGCACCCAGGCGTCGGTATAGTTGCCGTGGGTGTTGACCGCGGTGCTGGCCGGCAACAACCCGGTGATCGGGTTTTGGCGCGCCAGAATGATGGCGTTAATGTCGCGGTAGTAGGCGTTGAGGCGATCGCTGCGAGACAGGGTAGTGGAGTCGAGGTAGGATCGTGCGTTCACGAAGGGTCTCCCTGGAAGAATGACGAGGGTTCACGGTGGCGCAGCCAGGGCGATAAAGCGGAATGATAGAGATTTTTTATCAAGTTTGATTATCTCTCGTTTAAGGACTCTTGGTCGCCGCGTAAACGGGGATTTGGTCAAGGCGACTGGCGATCGCGTCAACCCTACTCCCCTAGGGCAACTCTGAGGGTAATCCGGTGGGTAATCCGGTGGGTAATTCTGCAGGTAATCCGGTGGGCAAATCTGGCTGGTGAGATTCGGGCTGGCGGGATTCTGGCTGGTGAGATTCTGCCGGATTCAGGGATGGAGAAAACAGTTGATATTGATTTTTACCCAGTTTTTTAGCGTGATACATCGCCAGATCGGCCTGCTTGAGCAACGTGTCAGCATCGCTGCTGGCTTGAGTATAGAGACTAATGCCAATGCTGGTGGTTACCTGTAAACTTTGCCCTTCGAGCGCATAGCTTTGGCAGAGGGTCTGCAAGATTTTTTCGGCAACCCGCCCCACATCTTGACTGTGGCTGATGGACGGCAGCAGTACGACAAATTCATCGCCGCCCAGTCGCGCAACAGTGTCGCTGCTGCGCAGACAGCGCAGCAGTCGCTGGGCCACAGCCCGCAGCAGCAGGTTACCCATTTGATGCCCATAGGAATCGTTGATTTGCTTAAAACCGTCGAGGTCGAGGAACAGCACCGCCAGCAGTTGGTCGTGTTCACGGGCCATGATCAGGGCTTGCTCTAGGCGATCGCTCAGCAGCTCGCGGTTGGGCAGCCCCGTCAGCGTATCGTAGTAGGCCATGTGCCGCAGTCGGTCTTCGGCCTGGCGCAGTTCGGTATTGGAGCGGACAAGCTCGGCAGCGGTGCGGCGCAGCTCTTCTTCGACCTGCTTGCGCTGGGTGATATCTCGAATCACGCCGACAAGGAAAACATTGCCAGCAGCGTCACGGTGCAGCGATCGCTTAGTGGCGATGTGATAGGTGACACCACGACTGTTGGTAAATTCTTCCTCACTCTCTTGCTCGGTACCGGTGGCAAAAATCAGCGCATCTTGCTTCCAGATCAAGTCGGCTTGCCACTGGGGTAAAAAGTCGTGGTCGGTTTTGTCGAGTAAGGTCTGTAGCGGTTTCCCCAGCAGGCGGCAGTAGGCGGCATTGAGCACAATCCAACGGTGCTTGCGGTCTTTGACAAACACGGGGTCGGGAATGGTGTTGATCACTGAGTTGAGAAATTCTTTGGATTTAGTCAGCTCGGCCTCCCGGTTGGCTAAATAGCCCGTGATCGCGAACGCGGCCCCCACCAGCGCCAGGGCCGCTGGCGTTAGCGGAATCCAGTAATCCCACTGCCCTAGGGCGAGGCTGGCGATCGCCAATAGCCCTACCCCCAGCAGCGCAATGCCCAAGACCGCCCGTCCGGGCGATCGCACCCGCCAACTCAGCAGCGCCCCCAACCACGACCAGCCGACAATCCACAGCATTTCCAGCGGCTCTGGCCAGACCCGAATCAGCGATCGCCCTTGGGTAGCCGCCGCCAAAATTTGGCTGACAAAGCTGGCGTGAATTTCCACCCCTGGAATGGAGCGGGCATTGCCCTGAAACCGTCCGCTTTGGGCCGTGTAGAAAAAGTCGCGCAGGCTGCTGGCCGTCGAGCCAACCAAAACAATTCGATCACGGATCTGCTCGGCGGGCACTTCGCCATCGAGGACAGCGCGCAGCGACACCGTGTGAAACGTTTGGTATGGCCCTTTGATCGCCGCCAATACTTGATAGCCGCCCGTGTCAGCCCCCCGATAGCCGCCATCGTCGGGATGCAGGCGCGGAAACACCCCGCGTCCCAACTGCATCAGCGATGGATTATCGGGGGCCGCCATCGGCTCAATGCCTTCGCTAGCCAAATAGCGCGTCGCCAGCGTCAAGGCCAGACTTTTGTGGGCCACTCCATTCACCTGCCAAAACAGCAGCATTCGCCGCACAATCTTATCGAGATCGACGACAACATTGTTAAAGCCAATCTGTTTGCGCTCGGCCAAGATCGGTGGCGGGCGCACCCCTTCGGCCTCGTTGTCGGCTAGTTTTTCAATCCCAATCAGCTGGGGGGTAGTGCTAAAAAGCCGGTTGAGCTGAGTGTGGCCCGGCTCAACCGGCAGATCGCGATAGATATCAAGCCCAATCACCCTGGGCTTGGCGGCAACAATGCGCTGCAAGGCGTCGGCTAAGATTTGGTCGGGGATGGGCCAGGTCTGCACCTGATTGATATCGATGTCGTCGATGCCAACGATCAGAATTCGTTCATCGACGGGCTGGAGCGGCTGCAGGCAAAAGAGCTGATCGAGCGTGATCAGCTCTAGCGGCTGCAAAAATCCCCATAGCCGCAGGGTGATCACCCCCACAGCGATCATCGCAGTGACTGGGACAACGGGGCGATCGCCCCACTGCCACGGGAATGAGCGCCGCCAGTAGTGCAGGCGTCTCCTAAAACGGCTTATCCACCTCACAGACCAGCCCTCCCCTCAGAGGATGGTTGAATGATCTTTTTCTGCATCCGAACCCCCGACCGTGCCCTCATGCAGGAAAAGTATCTGTTGCAAGGATTCCCCTATTTGCCAAGAATTGGCCATGACCACACCTGGCAATGAAAACCATAGGCTATGACAACCATAGGCTATGACAACCATAGGTATTCAGCCGTCTCTTTCTCAACCCTAACGCTATAGGATTGGATACTAAGGATCATGGATTTAATCACTTGAAATGCTTGACTAAGGGCGCACAGCGTTACGCCCCTACAGAGAACTGGACTGATAGGAATTATTGAATCCGTGATCCTAAGGTCTTTGAGCCGGCGCAGCGTTTACTCGGTTAATTAGAAGAGGTATCTGAATTCATGACTGCTGTAACCCACACTCCCGCATTCTGCGAGGGCATCCAGTATTTTGGTGAATTACCCCCAGAGTTCGACACATTGGGGAAAACGGCGGCGATCGCCCCCGACCAAACCGCGATCGCTGACCCCACCGACCGGGCCGCCGCGTTCCAAACCTTGCTCTATGCCGATGCGCTGCGCTACCTCACCCTGCAAGTTTGCGGCAGCAAAGCATCCGGGCATCCGGGTGGGTTTGCCAGCCAAGCTGAGACCTACGCAGCCCTAGTGATGCTGGGCTACAAAAACATTCTGACCGAGGTGGGACACCACGCGCCGGGCTTTTATAGCGCCATGTTTCTCGATCGGTCGCTGGAGGCCATGGGCATCGAGACGGTGCAGCAGTTGCGCGATCGCTTCCGGGAACGGGAAGGGCTGCTGGGGCACCTCTCGGGCTACATTCCGGGTATCTTGGCCCCGGCGGGGCCGCTCGGTCAGGGGCAGCACTTTGCCATGGCCGCCGCGCTGCTGCACCGCGACACCCTGTTTCCCTTTACCGTCGGCGATGGCGGCTTGGGCGAACCCTACATCATCAGCGCCATGGCCCACTTCCACACGGCCTACCCGACGGTGACTAATTTCTTGCCGGTGCTGGTCTGGAACGGCTACTCCCAAGAGCACCACAGCATGGTGTCGCTGAAAACCAATCAGCAGATGATCGACTACTGGACGGGCAACGGCTTTGAAAACGTCGTGTTGATTGACGCCAAGGATTTTGACGACCAAAACCAGCCCGGAGCCTACGTTGACAGCACCGAGTTTTCGTTTGAGCAGCGTCTGGCCTTTAATGCGGCGGTGCTCAGCGCCACTGACCAGGCCGCACGGTCGGCCCTCAGCGGCACTCTGACGGTGCTGATTATCAAGCAGCTCAAGGGGGCTGGGGTGCATGCACGCGGCTCTAAGTCGCACAACCTCTACCCCAAAGACACCCTCGATGCGCCCCATATCATTGAGGCGCTGAAGAGTCGTGCCCTGCCTGCCGCAGCATGGGATCTGGTGCGGACAAACTGCGAGCGGGCCGGTGGTGGCCCGGCGG
>DATNOW010000400.1:0-7281 GCA_036703515.1 Chroococcidiopsis sp. | reverse complement strand
AGAGCAGTGGATTTTGACGCTGATTACCTCTTTGCTTGGGGGCGTTATCTTTGGCTTTGCCGCTCAACCTCGTCGTCCTGGTCAAGGTTTTGCCTGGCAGTGGGCGCTGATCTTCTCTCCGCTGTGGGGTATTTTGTTTATTGCCTTTGGCTTGGGCCCGGTGGTGACGCGCACCGCAGATTGGGTTCCGGTACTGAGGAATGTCGCCGGATTTACCCTCGGCGCGTTGGTCGCCTACCTCTCGCCAATGCTGGGTTCTTCTTCATCAGCAGAAACCTAATTTGGTGCAAGAGTTAGGGCACTTCGCACCTTGTCTTTAATTTTGCGTCCATAGCTTGGAATATGAAGCCTTTTAAGGTGTAATCAGTTAAGACGTTACCTGTGTTTGAAGCAAGCTATGGAGTGGCACACCACCGATGCTCAGAGCTTGAGAATTATTGATCGCGAGATTGGAGAACACTCCTTTTCGCCATCCGAGTATGAGATCGTGCGCCGAGTGATTTACGCGACCGCCGATTTTGAATATAAGTCTCTAGTTCGGTTTTCTGATCAAGCGCTACAAGCCGGTGCTGCTGCCCTTGCGGCGCGCAGCACCATTGTTGTGGATGTGCCGATGGTGCAGGTGGGCATTACGCCGATCATCCAAAACACCTTTTCCAATCCAGTCTATTGCAGCATGGAGGCGCTCACCCGCCCTCAGCGCGAAAAAACTCGCGCCTCATGGGGCATTGAAACCTTAGCGCGGCGCTATCCTGAGGGGATTTTTGTGGTGGGGCAAGCGCAAACTGCGTTGACGGCCCTTGTAGATTTGATTGAGGCGGAGGAAATTCGCCCGGCGCTGGTGATCGGCACACCGGCAGGGTTTGTAGGGGTGGATGTCGCGGTAGAGCGCCTCAAAGAATCGATGATCCCCAACATTCGGATTGAGGGACGCAAGGGCAGTGCGGTGGTGGCCGCTGCGATCGTCAACGGGCTAGTCGAGTTGGCGTGGCAGTCCTATGGCAAGGAATCAGGCAGCATTAATTAATTTCTAGGTGATACCTTGAGTGGCTCCTTCTGCTAGCGATATTTTTCTCGCTGGGCTCTACTGGCATCTGTTTTTAGCCTCTAAACAGAGCTGGGAGTGGAATGATAATCATTCCACTCCCAGCTCTGTTTAATAAGTGAAGGATTAAATCAGGGAAAGCAGGCGATTAGCGACGTCGAGGCGATCGCCCCTGCCCCAGACGACGACTGACATCCAGAAACAAATCTCGCCGCAGGTAGGGGTAGTCACTCACCCACAGGTCATAGTCGGGCAGATAGAGGTCAGAAACGCTAGAAATGCGGCTTAGGTCAGCCCGGTTAGACATCACGATCATCTCCGCCAGATCGCCCCGCCGAATAGAACGATGCTCACGCTTCAGCGGCACCTGGAGTTTGGTGACAAAGCCGGTATCGTCTTCCACCTCTAGGTTGAGGCGACGTTCACGGTTTTCGACAATGACCAGTTCACCCCGCTTGTTGACCGTTTCTTCGGTGCCAACCAGTTCCTCCGTGACAAAGACATCCACGACTTCCCCCTGCAAGAAGCCACCATACTTATAGCGGCGCAGTTCGGCATTGCGGCGACCCGCTAGGTAGGCCGGGCCCCACAGCCAGTAGAAGCTGACGAAAATGCCAACGATAAACTCTAACAGGCTGAGTCCCTCGGGCAAGATATTTTTGATAATAAAGACGACTACAACGCCCACCACAGAAATCAGCAGGCGTTTCAGTAGATCTGAGGGTTTTCCCCAGCAGTATTTGTACTGTTCACCCGTGGCCACTTTGGGGATCAGTTCTTGAAATTTTTCTTGGGTTAGTGGAATGAGCATCGATAATAGCGCTTTGCGCCAAACCCCAATTTGTGATTATAACGCTCTACGCTGGGAGACAGCGGGTTGATTTTGTAGAGGACGGGGTGGGTCAATTCTTCCGCTGACTGGGGGATGAAACGGGCGATCGCTCCATGTTCTCTCCTGTTGAGTTAAGGGAGCGATCGCCGCACTCGTTACCGTTACCGGCGTGGGCCTAGACCCACTGCGCCCGCGTAAATCGCCTGTTCGCCCAGTTCTGCTTCAATCCGCAGCAGGCGATTGTATTTGGCCACGCGCTCACTGCGACACAGCGAGCCGGTTTTGATTTGCCCAGCCCGAGTTGCCACCGCCAGATCGGCAATGGTGGTGTCTTCGGTTTCCCCCGAACGATGGCTAATCACAGCGGTATAGCCATTGCGAATGCCCATGTTGATCGTTTCCAACGTTTCCGTCAGCGAACCAATTTGGTTGAGCTTGATCAAGATAGAGTTAGCCGCTTTTTGCTCAATCCCTTTGATCAGCCGAGTCGGGTTGGTGACAAACAGGTCATCACCCACCAGTTGGGTGGTGCTGCCGAGGGTTTCGGTTAGGGCTTGCCAGTTGAGCCAGTCGTCTTCGTGCAGCCCGTCTTCGATCGAGACGATGGGATATTGGCTGACCAAATCGGCCAGGTAGCTGATCGTCTCTTGGGGCGTGTGGGCTTTGCCGTCAAAGGTGTAGCGCTCGTTGTGATAAAACTCGCTGGCCGCCACATCGAGCGCCAAGGCCACCTCTTCACCCGGCTTGTAACCGGCCAACTCGATCGCTTGCAGCAGCAGTTCTAGGGCTTCTTTGTTCGATTCAAGGTTGGGGGCAAAGCCACCTTCGTCACCAACACCCGTCAGCAGCCCTTCATCCTTCAGCACTTTGCTGAGCGAGGCAAACACCTCGGCTCCCCACCGCAGCGCCTCGTGGAACGTGGGTGCGCCCACCGGGACAATCATAAACTCTTGGATATCAACGTTGTTGTTGGCATGGGCTCCGCCGTTGATCACATTCATCAAGGGCACAGGCAGCAAATTGGCCATGGGCCCACCCAGATAGCGATAGAGGGGCAACCCCACCGCATCCGCTGCTGCGCGGGCAGTGGCCAGCGACACGGCTAGGATGGCATTGGCACCCAGGTTAGACTTGTTGGGTGAGCCATCAAGGGCAATCATGGTTTGGTCAATCAGGGCTTGGTTAAGGGCATCCATGCCGACCAAGCGGGGGATGATCTTTTCCTCGACGTTGATGACGGCCTTGCGGACGCCTTTGCCACCATAGCGGCTGGCATCGCCATCCCGCAGTTCGTGGGCTTCAAACGTCCCGGTCGAAGCACCACTGGGGACTTGCGCCAACCCATAGGCACCCCCCGAGAGAATTACCTCTGCCTCAATGGTGGGGCGTCCTCTAGAGTCAAGAATCTCTCTAGCGTTAATCTGCTCAATCTGGCTGTCAAGGAAGTTCGTCATTGCCCGTGTCTCTCTATAGTCGAGTCGCAAGTCGAGTCGCAGTCTTGAGGCTGTGCTGGTGCAGTTTGGCGATCGCCTAAATCCGCTCAACGGTGCGAAATGCTAGACCAAACTGTGACCCAGTTTATCGGTCTATACCAGCAGACCTAGTGAAAAATTTCTGTAGAAGCTGCAAAAAGAACAATGCAAAGTTTACACCCAGCAGGTGCCTGTTGAGTGTCATGAATACGTCAGTCTTGCAGAACCTCTCCCCCCAATACTATATAGCCGGGGGGCAGCATTAGCCTCCTGTGCCGTGTTTCGGCCAATATCTCAACGGATGTTTCAAAATGGAAAAGACCAGACATGGGGTAATGAACGATGCGAATGCTGCACACGATGTTGCGAGTCGGCAACTTAGACGAATCCCTCAAATTTTACTGCGATGTTTTGGGCATGAGCCTGCTGCGCCGCAAAGACTATCCGGGTGGAGAGTTTACCCTAGCCTTTGTCGGCTATGGCGATGAGTCGGATCATACGGTGCTGGAGTTGACCTACAACTGGGGCGTCGATCGCTACGAAATCGGCACGGGCTATGGGCACATTGCCTTGGGCGTCGATGATATCTACGGCACCTGTGAGCAGATCAAGGCGCTGGGCGGTAAAGTCACCCGCGAGCCCGGGCCGATGAAGCACGGCAGCACCGTGATCGCCTTTGTGGAAGATCCCGATGGCTATAAGGTCGAGCTGATTCAGCTCAAGTCGCCTGTGGCCGCTAGCCAGCCTGAGGCAGAACCCCAGCTCACGACTAGCTAATGCCCCGCTGACGACCCGCTGACGACTAGCTGATGAGCAAGTAAAGAATCATTAAGGAATGGTAAGATCCACCCATGGGAGGGCTCACCACGCTGGAACATTAGCAGTTCTATAGGCGTTTTTAACCTTTAGGCGCTTACCTGTAGGCGTTGAGTAGTATCAAAAAGTAGTATCAGATCCGAGGTTGGTGTGCATGGAGAGAGTGGTCATCATTGTTGCCTGCTTTGTCACGTCATTCGTGTTAGCGAGCTTAGTTGAGTATTGGCTGCATCGCCTGATGCATGTGTCGCCCAAAATTGGTGAACGCCATCGGGATCACCATCGCCGTAACGAAGGGCAAGGCGTCGTTTGGGAATTTCGCGACTATGTCCGCGGCAGTGCGATCGCCATGGGGGTGATGTTTTTCTTTTCGATTGAGGCCGGCATTAGCTGGATGCTGGGAGCGCTGATTTTTGCTGCGTTTTCGGCCTATGCCCATCAGCTTCAGCACGAAAATCCGCGCAAGTGCTTTTGGATGAAAATGCCCGTCCACTATGTCCACCACAAATACGGCATGTGGAACCATAACTTTGGTCTGGCTGTGGATTGGTGGGATCACGTTTTTGGCACCTACAAGCCCGTCGATTGGCTCACCGAAGATGAACTCAATCGCCCTGAGCTTGGCTATTTAGAGCTGCGCTGGTGGTAATTGATTAACCCCATAACCGATTAACCCATGACCGATTCACCCAGCGCGATTCGGCCACCGACGGCTCGGCAGATCGGTGGGGTCATGACCATTGGCATTTTAGCGGTGTCATCGGCGGCGATATTCATTCGACTGGCGATCGCCGCTGCGGGGGGATCGGGGGTCGGGTTTAGCCTATTCCTGTCGGCGGCGCGGCTGACGGTTGCCTCTGTGGTGTTGTTGCCCGTTTGGCGCAATATGCAAATCAGCCGACAGCGACCGGCGGCGGTGCTTTATGCGATCGCCGCCGGTTTGGCTTTGGCCGTTCACTTTGCCACCTGGATTAGCTCCCTCTCGTTTACGTCGATTGCGGCTTCGGCGACGCTGGTGACCACGAACCCCATCTGGGTGGCGCTGATTTCATGGCTGTGGTTTGCTGAAAAGCCCAGCCGTCTGACGGCGCTGGGCATTGCTGTCGCCTTTGGCGGCGGCACGATGATTGCCTTGGGGGATGGCGGCTTGAGTGCGGGCAGCAACCCCCTGCTGGGCAATGGATTGGCCCTGATTGGGGCCGTGATGTCGAGCCTTTATTTTTTGCTGGGGCGCGAAGCCCAGCGCAATGGCATCAGCATCGGGCGCTATGCCGCGATCGCCTACGGTACAGGCGCGATAGCCCTGCTGCCCTTGCCGGCCTTGGCGGGGATCAACTACCTGGGCTATCCAGCGGGCGTCTATCTCTACACGCTGCTGATGGCCGTCACCTCT
Organism: Chroococcidiopsis sp.; assembly: GCA_036703515.1. Classification (GTDB taxonomy): domain Bacteria; phylum Cyanobacteriota; class Cyanobacteriia; order Elainellales; family Elainellaceae; genus DATNOW01. Next base: position 1,723 of record DATNOW010000400.1, on the reverse strand, counting down.
CAGGTGGTGGGGCATACGGCACTCAACTGGTCTGTGCGCTGGATTTCACCGACGGTGGTAGCGCTGGCGCTGCTGTTTGAGCCGGTCGGGGCCAGTGCCTTGGCCTACTTTGTCTTTGCAGAAGTGCCGGGAGTACTGGTGCTCGTGGGGGCGGTGACGGTGTTGAGCGGGGTGGCGATCGCAGTCTTGGGCGACTGGAAAAAATCCTAGATCCGTCAGCTTGCGCTATACCAAATTAAGGGCAAACCACTCCGATCAGAGGTCTCCCGTGAAAAAGCTAGGGATTTTGCTATCGCTACTTTGCGTTACGGCCGTAGGGATCATCCTGGGATGGCATAGCCAAACTTGGCAGTCGGCGGCAAATCCTGGGGTTAATGTCAGTTTCCAAAATTCGCTAGCGCCCGATGGCGCAATCGTAGGTGACGCGCTAACCGGGAGCGATCGCACCATCCGGGTGACGCCCCCCACCATTGATCCTGAGCGATTAATGACCGATGTTTCTGCCTTAGCCGCGCCGCGCTATGCCACCGCCGATCGCGATCGCGCCCAAGCGTATATTCTCGAAACGCTGCAAAAAGCAGGGTGGAGCACTCGCCTTGAGCCCTTTGAAAGTAGTTCAAACCAGACGGGCGTGAATATCTACGCTGAGCGCCCCGGCACCGATCCCCAGGCAGGCGCAATTTTGCTGGGGGCCCACTACGATACCGTGGAGCGATCGCCCGGTGCCGACGATAACGCCACCGCCGTAGCCGCAGTCTTAGAAGCCGCTCGGCTGCTTGGCCCAATCGCCACCGCTCGCACCCTCAGCATTGCCTTATTTGACTTAGAAGAAGCTGGACTCGTGGGCAGTCAAGCCTTTGTCGATCAACGCCGATACCCACAAGACCTGCGCGGAGCCGTGATTTTAGAGATGCTGGGTTATACCTGCCAGACCGACGGCTGTCAGCACTATCCAACCGTTTTGCCGATCACCCCTCCGACGCAAAAGGGCGACTTTTTGGCGGTAATTGGCGATCAGGGGCATCGGCCGTTGATTGACAGCTTTATTCAAGCGAGTCGCGCCAATCTACCGCCGCTGCTCACGCTGCCCGTGCCGCTGCTGGGGCCATTCATCCCTGATCTATTGCGCAGCGACCACGCTCCGTTTTGGCGCAGCGGCATTGGAGCGGTCATGGTGACTGACACGGCCAATTTTCGCAACCCCCACTACCATCAGCCCAGCGATACCCTAGACAGCCTCGATCGCGACTTTTTTGCCGGATCAACGCAGCTTGTCGTCAATGCGCTCACGGTGCTGCTGAACGGTCAGGATGCGCTGTAGCATCGGGGGATCATTCCTGGATCCGCGCCTAGGTTCGCGCCTGGCTTCGCGCCTGGGTTTGCAAAGATTGCTTCCAGCCAAACTGTATCCAATTCAAGGTTTCAGTCCAATTCAAGACCTCAGTCTAATTCAAGACGCCGTAGAATGTGGAAGCGACGCAAACGCCTATTACCAGCATCCACCATGAAACTGATTCGCCTGATTAAGCGGGGTTTGATTATTGCGGCCCTGATTGCCGTGTTTGGGATTGTCTACATTGGCCTCTAGGGTGAGGCGATCGCCGCCCAGACGCCCCAGAGCGAGCAATCGAGCCAGACCCGCCAGACGAGTCAGACCAGCCAAGCTGCCCAGAGCGATCAGTGGGCTCAGTCAGAGCAATTCACCCCCAGCCAACAGTCACAG
>DATNOW010000399.1:0-5140 GCA_036703515.1 Chroococcidiopsis sp. | reverse complement strand
GATCCCCGCAATCCTCCGTCTATAGGGGGCGATCGCACTCCGCGGCTCCGGGTTAAAAAGAGGCGATCGCAGATCTACGAGGGATACCACTAACAGGATTGATGGGTCTAAATTGCCCGATAGTTGATACTCGATTACGTTGATTCATTTCCTTACCCTAAGCGAAACTTCCCCAAAAAGACAATCAAGTTTTAATACATTTCCCTAGAAAACAAGCACATTCAACTAAAAAAGCCGATCCCCATCAGTGGGGATCGGCTTTCATCAAAGGATTACCGTTAATACCTTAAATAAGTATTAACAATCGTAGTAGAGCGCAAACTCATAGGGATGAGGACGCAGGCGCATCGGGTTAACTTCGTTGTCCAACTTGTATTCAATCCAGTTGGTGATGAAGTCAGAGGTAAAGGCACCGCTGGCCAACAGGAAGTCGTGATCGGCTTCCAGACACTTCAGCGCATCCAACAGAGAACCGGGCGTCGAGGGGATCTTAGCCAACTCTTCAGGGCTGAGGTCATAGATGTCCACATCCAGCGGCTCACCGGGGTCAATTTGGTTCTTGATCCCGTCGATGCCGGCGCAGAGCATGGCGGCAAAGGCCAGGTAGGGGTTAGAGGTCGCATCGGGGCAGCGGAACTCTAAACGCTTGGCTTTGGGGTTGGTGCCCGAGAGCGGAATCCGCACCGAAGCCGAACGGTTACCTTGGGAGTAAGCCAAGTTTACAGGTGCTTCAAAACCAGGCACCAAGCGCTTATACGAGTTGGTAGTTGGGTTGGTGAAGGCCAACAGCGCCGGCGCGTGCTTCAAAATACCGCCGATGTACCACAGACCCATTTGGCTCAACCCGGCATACTTGTCGCCCGCAAACAGCGGCTGACCGTTGTTCCAGATCGACTGGTGGGTGTGCATCCCCGAACCGTTGTCGTTAAACAGCGGCTTAGGCATGAAGGTGACGGTCTTGCCGTACTTGCGCGCCACATTCTTGATGCAATACTTGTAGATCATCAAGTTGTCGGCTGACTTCACCAGGGTGTCAAACTTGATCCCCAGTTCGCACTGACCGCCGGTTGCCACTTCATGGTGCTGCTTTTCAATCGGTACACCGCAGTCAGCCATGGTCAGCAGCATTTCCGTCCGCATGTCCTGGGAGGTATCGGTCGGGGGCACCGGGAAATAGCCTTCCTTGTAGCGAGGCTTATAGCCGAGGTTGCCGCCGGGTTCTTCGCGACCTGAGTTCCAGCGCCCTTCGATCGAGTCTACGTAGTAGTAGCTAGAGTGCTGGTTTTGGTCAAAGCGAACGTCATCGAAAATAAAGAATTCGGCTTCAGGTCCAAAAAACGCCGTATCGCCAATGCCAGAAGACTTTAGGTAGTCAACGGCCTTTTGGGCGATGACGCGGGGGCAACGCATGTAGGGCTGCCCGGTGCGGGGTTCCTGAATGCTACAGATCACACTCAGGGTCGGCTCTTTCATGAACGGATCAATCCAAGCCGTGGTGGGATCAAGCACCATTGCCATGTCAGATTCATTGATCGCTTTCCAGCCCCGGATACTAGAGCCGTCGAAGGGCACGCCTTCGGTAAAGCTGCTCTCGTCAATTTGATCGTAATAAACCGTCAAATGCTGCCAGATCCCCGGCATATCAATGAATTTAAGATCAATCATCTTGATGCCTTGATCTTTGATCATGCTCAAGACATCTTGTGCGGTCTGTGCCATGAACTACTCCTTAAGTCTCTGGATGTTCTCTATATATAGAGGGGGTTGATTACCTGGCATCATGTAGCTCTATGCCCTATGAACACCATGCAGGCAACAGATGGCAATGTGCGCCTGACTGCTGTGCAGCCTGCTCAGAAAAGCGAGGCTGTAGGATCGGTTCAGCGTAAATAGCATTGATGTGTTAAACATCACCAACCGCCACTTAGGGCTGTGATCCTCACCCGAACCAGCATTGCTGCGAAATCACATGCGAATGCAAACCAGGCTTTTTTAGACCTGAATCATCCTAGAAATAGGCATAGCTATGTTTTGTATCAAGGACTACATTTCGTTAGGATGTTGCGCAACTCTTTCGCTGGGAATGTCCCTATCTATGCGTGACGCTATCCCCGGCGCTGATTTCTGTTTTGCCCGATTGCGTATGGCATGATACACAAAATTTAACAGCTTGAAATTCCCAGGAGCGGCTCTAGCGTAAGTTAGTCCAAACATCGCATGATAAACTTTAGTCTGTAATATTCGCACTGGGCTGCTGAATCCCTTTGCTGGCCATGCGTTTGCTGTCATGCGTTGCGATCGCTGCGTCTGCAAAATTGGTGGCCTTCATGGTGACGCTGAACATGCTCTAATTCGTCTTATGACCTTAGGCTAGCTAAACCATAATCAAAAGCTGTTTTATCACGATGGAATTGTTGGGAGATTGATTTCATGCGAGACGCGGTCACAAGTCTGATTGAGAGTTATGACATTACGGGTCGATATCTAGATCGAGATGCTCTCGATAGTTTGAAATCCTATTTTGATACGGGGACTGCACGGGTTGAGGCAGCGGCTATTGTAAATTCCAACGCGGCTGGCATTGTTAAGCAGGCAGCGGCTAGACTTTTTGAACAAATTCCTGAACTGATTCGTCCCAGCGGCAATGCCTACACGACCCGTCGGTATGCGGCCTGCCTGCGCGACATGGACTACTATCTGCGCTATGCCACCTATGCCCTGGTCGCCGGCAGCACCGATTTGCTCGATGAGCGCGTGCTGGAAGGGTTGCGGGAAACCTACAACTCCCTTGGCGTTCCCGTTGGCCCAACGGTGAGCGGCATTCAAATCCTCAAGGAAATTGTTCAAGAGCAGGTTGCGGCGGCCGGTGTTGCCAATAGCGCGTTTGTGGCTCAACCGTTTGAGTACATGGCACGCGAACTGGGCGAACGCAATATCTAGAACGCTCTACTAGATCGCATTTAGATCGCATTAGCGTCCTGTGTCTGGCTCGGTGATGACCGAGATTGTCTTGCAGTCGTAAATTCCTATCAATAAAAATCATCAAAAATCGGACAGGGAACTCCCTGTCCGATTTTGTTTGATCAATGCTGGTTTGGGTAAGGTCACGACAAGTTGAGTGGGTCAACGTCGATGGTGAGGCTAACGCTGGTTGGGCAGTGCGATCGCAACACAGCCGGGTCAAGATTGAGCTGCGCCTGCTCTGAACACTTCAGCAGCAGTTGCCAGCGGTAGCGCTGGGCCACCCGCAGAATGGGGGCCGGGGCTGGGCCGAGCAGCTCAAAGCCAGCGGGCTGGTCGGCTAAGCGGCCGATGTAGTCGCCCACTTGTTCGGCGGCTTGCTGCACCGCATCGGCATTGGGGCCGCTCAGCCGCAGCAGCACCAGCCGACCGCAGGGGGGATAGTTTAAGCCCGCGCGCTGCTCTAGCTCGGCGGCGACAAAGCCTTCATAGTCGTGGCGCTGCACCGCTTGGATGACGGCATGTTCGGGGCTGTAGGTTTGCAAGATGACGCGGCCGGGGTCTTGGCCGCGCCCGGCCCGGCCCGCCACCTGGGTCAATACCTGAAAGGCGCGTTCGCTGGCGCGGTAGTCGGGCAGGTGCAGCAGCCCATCGGCGGCCAAGATGCCAACCAGGGTGACTTGGGGTAGGTCAATGCCTTTGGTGATCATTTGCGTGCCCACTAGCAGGTCGGCCTCTCCGGCCGCGAAGCGGCTGAGCAGGGCGCGATGGGCTCCTTTGGTGCGGGTGGTGTCGCTGTCAAATCTGAGCCCGCGCAGTTCTGGAAACAGGGTCGCTAGGTCTTGCATCACCCGCTGGGTGCCGCTGCCAAAGTGTTTGAGGTAGGGCGAGCTGCATTCGGGGCAGACGGTGGGGTGCGATCGCCCATAGCCGCAGTAGTGGCAGCGGAGGTTGCCCTCATAGTTTTCGTGGGGCTGATGGTAGGTGAGGGAAATGTCGCAGTGGGGGCACTCGACTACGTAGCCGCAGCTACGACAGGAAACAAAGGTGCTGTGGCCGCGTCGGGGCACAAACAAGAGCCCCTGTTTGCCCTGGCGTTTGATGTCGCGCAGGGCGGCTTGCAGCGATCGGCTAAAAATCGAGCGGTTGCCCTGGTTGATCTCTTGGCGCAAATCGACAAGCTCAATCGGCGGCATCGGGCGGGCGTGGACGCGCTCGGGCATGGACAGATAGTGCAGGGATGGGGCCGTGGCCAGGGGGCGATCGCGATGCACCGCCACCCATGACTCTAGGGACGGGGTCGCCGATCCTAAAATTAACGGGCACTGGTCGCGCTGGGCGCGCCACTGGGCCACCGTGCGGGCGTGATAGCAGGGGGCGGGCTGGTCTTGCTTAAAGCTGCTGTCGTGCTCTTCATCGAGCAAAATCATGCCCAGATTAGACAGGGGGGCAAAAATAGCTGAGCGCGTGCCAATCACCACCTGGGGGATGCCGCTGAGCATCTGCCGCCAAGTGTCGTAGCGTTCGCCATCCGATAGGGCGCTGTGATAGACCCGGACGCGATCGCCAAACCGGGCCCGAAACCGATCGGTAAGCTGGGGCGTTAGCCCAATTTCGGGCACCAAGACCAGGGCCGACATCCCCCGCTCTAGCAGAGGGGCGATCGCCTGTAGGTAAACCTCGGTTTTACCCGACCCTGTCACCCCATGCAGCAAGACCTGATGGTAGCCCACCAACGTTTGAATCGCGCCCAGCGCCGCCGCCTGATCGGCCGTCAAGGGCTTAGCGACATCGCCTGCCACCTCACCAGACTCGGCCCGCAGCACCTCCCTCGGCTGGATCACCAGCCAACCCTTTTGCTCTAGCCCCTTGAGTACCGACGAACTGGCTCGGCTCAGTTGCAGCAGGTCTTGCAGCCACATCTCGCCGCCCTGCCGCCGCAAAATTTCGACCACCTCCTGCTGGCGGGGGGTGGGGTCGGGCAGCGCTGGGGCCAGGGTCAGAGTCACTGCCTGGCGCTGCTTGGGGCGAATGGGAGCCGGTGGCTCTAGATAGCTTTCGACCCAGCCCCGCTGCAAGAGGTCGCGCAGCCCGTGGGTCGCGCCCCGCACCTTGCGCTGGAGATATTGCCACGTATAGTCACCGGCCTTTTGCGATCGCAGTCGGGTTAATAAGGTCA
>DATNOW010000398.1:0-5529 GCA_036703515.1 Chroococcidiopsis sp. | reverse complement strand
ATCACAAGAATTTTAGTCATTATCTCTTTCTAATTAATTGGATTAAGTCTGTTAATAAAACATTGCCTAAACGAGCTTGTTTAAATGAGCTTGTTTACGTGGGACATCCAACACATCTTTAATACGCTTGAATAGGCTTTTAACAGGGCTTGAATACACTTTTTAACACGCCGTTAATACGCTGCTAATACGCCTTTAATACGCTTTAATGCATCCCCAACACCATAGACAACGCTCCAGCTAATGAACATAAACCAATGGACAGAAACAGAATAGAGATAAACCAATGGGAATAAGCTGATAACAAACCGTTACCATTGGCGATCGCGCTCATTGTGCTGTCTCTAGTCTGCTCATGACACTAGCTTTAACTTTCCCCTATCCTCGGTAGAAACCTCAAGGCACCAATGCTATTTGCCAACTGTTGAGTCGTGTGGCAACTAGCGCAGTAAGCGCAATATCTGGAGCAATAAGCGGCAGTAAGGGGCTGGGCTGAGCGTTATGGTGTGCAGACGTCCCTATAATCAGCAATCTATGATCAACAATTGATCAAAAATCTATGATCAACAATTGAGATGCACTTTCAGATCAACGATGGGGGGATGCTTGCCTGTGTTTTTGAGTTGTCTGAATTGCCCATAAGCGTCCTCAAACGCTGCCTTCAAATACTGCTCTTAAGCATTGCCCTCAAACACTGGATTCCATTGGTAGTTCATTGGTCATTTAGCGTGGCGGCAGCCCTAGTTTTTGTGGGTAGAGCAGGCTGAAGATTGATAGATTTCCAGTCATAAGCGGTGCGAGTAGAGCCTTCAGCGTCACTGTCTAAAATTGTACTGAGATTATCTTCATACACCCTAAAATTCACAGATCAGCATTAATATTGCTTAACCAAAAGAAAACCGCTCTGCGGAAATAGGAAAGTAGATTTCGGGGCCAAATCTTGCCTGATGAATAGGAAAAAATCACTATTGGCTATTCCTGATTATTTAGACGCTCAAAGAATAACCGGGCTTTGATAACGCAGCGTTAGTTGAAGTTGGCTGTTAGGATACTTTCAGGGTATTTTTAGGGCGTTCTTTAGGACATCTTTTAGGACATCTTGCTGAGTAGGCACCTGCTGTTTTCGATCTGCTGTTTTCGATCTGCTGTTTACAGCCTGGACTTTGCAACCTGGGCTGTACTGCCTGAATTTTACAGGCTGAATTTTGCAGGCTGAATTTTGCGGTTGCACTCGTAGGTAGATTGGAAGAGATGTAGATGCTAATTTGAGGACATATGATCTAACATTTAGCGTCAAAAGTCTGAATATCAACAATGGCTAATTTGCTGAGATTTCTTGCGCAATTGCTTAGACTCAGTTTGTTAACGCTCGTAGAAATACTGCCAATTCCATGCTCGTGAGTCTAGGGATCTAGAAAAGGGGCCTGCATCGCCCTGTCGTTTGGGCGCATGTAGTCTGGGCATCCAGATCTATGCTTGGGGGGATGTGAAAGATGACGCTCCAATCATGGTGGACTACGAAGTTTTTGAATTAGGCACGGTTGAGCTGCAATCTGGTGAAGTCTTGCCCAATGCTCGCTTAGCCTATGCGACCTACGGCCAGCTCAACGCCGAGCGCAGCAATGTGATTATTTTTCCAACCTACTATACGGGCACGCATCGTAGCAATGCCGCGATGATTGGCGCAGGTCGGGCGTTTGACCCCGATCGCTATTTCGTCATTGTGCCCAACCTATTTGGCAATGGGGTGTCGTCGTCTCCAAGCAATACGCCACCCCCCTTCGGCGGCGCAGATTTTCCCAAAATCACTCTATACGACAATGTTCGTTGCCAGCATCGTTTGGTTACAGAGCGCTTTGGCATTGAGGCGATCGCCCTTGTGGCGGGTTGGTCGATGGGGGCGCAGCAGGCCTATCACTGGGCGGCGATGTATCCCGATCAGGTGGCGCGGATCGTGCCGTGGTGTGGGTCGGCCAAAATCTCGGTACACAACTGGGTGTTTTTGGAAGGGGTGAAAGCGGCGCTGACGGCCGACCAAGACTGGCAAAATGGCCGCTATCAAACGCCGCCGCAAAACGGCTTAAGGGCCTTTGGGCGGGTGTATGCAGGCTGGGCCTATTCCCAATCGTTTTTTCGCCAGGGGCTCTATCAAGCCTTGGGGTTTGAGTCGGCAGCGGCGCTGCTCGACTGGTGGGAAGCCGATCACCTCACCTGGGATGCCAATGATTTGCTGGCCATGCTGTGGAGTTGGCAGCGGGCTGATATCAGCGATAACCCAATGTATCAGGGCGATTTTGAGCGGGCGCTGCGCTCGATCCAGGCTAAGGCAATTGTCATGCCCAGCGCCACGGATCTATACTTCCCGCCGGAAGACAGCCAGATTGAAGTCAATGCCATGCCCAATGCTGAGCTGCGCGTGATTCCATCGATTTGGGGGCACTGTGCGGGTGGGCCCAACCGCAATCCTGCCGATATGGCCTATATTGAAGCGGCGCTGAGCGAATTGCTGGCGCAGTGACTCGTCTACCTTAACCACTATCACTATTATGGTTGCGATGAACTTGGCTATGTTGATCGGGTTTGCTCTGGTTATAGGCGCTTTTGCGTACCTTGGCTTAACTATCGCTCAAGTCATTGCCGCTTTTCGAGCAGAGCAGCCCGATGGCAAACTGCTGCGAATTTTGCAGCTGATATTTGCCCCGATTTGTTTGTTGGTATCTGGCGGTATTCTGGTTTTCCAAGGGTGGCGACAAGATGCGATATTGCAGCTTAAGGATCTTTTGATGGCTGTTTTAATCGCTTACTTGATCGCGATCGATGTCCTCAAATCTCGCCGTTCCTGAACCTTGCCGTTGAATTCCCATTGGATTCCCGTTAACTTTCCATTGAATCACTGTTGAATTGCTGTGCCCCCAGCAAGTCAACAGTGATTGCTTAAGACAGCGATTACGACAGACTGTTTTTCACGCTAGCGATCGCCCTGACTCAGCAGCGTTTGGAGCTGTTTGGGCAGGGCATCTTTGCCAAAGGCGGCGATCGCCTGTTCCCGTAGCCAGGGGCCGTTGCAGCGCTGTTCGGGGGGCTGTCCGGCTGACGGTTCCCGACCGCGCAACAGCTCGATGCAGGCCTGAGCTACCGCATCGGGATCGCGATGGGGCACGCGCCATCCCAGTCGCCCGTCCTGGAGGGGATCGGCCGAGCCGTCGGCATCGCCCGACAGCACTGGAATGCCGCAGGCCATGGCTTCTAGATAGACGATGCCAAAACCCTCCTGCGACGGCATGATGTAAGCGTCGGCGGTGCGATAGTGTTCGGCCAAATCTTCGGTGGCGACAAACCCAGCAAAGACAACCCGATCGGCCACGCCCAGATCTTGGGCCAGGGCGGCTAAGCGGGGTTGATCATCGCCGCGCCCAATCACCAGATATTTGACGGTGGGAAACGCTTGAGCGATGGTGGGCAGGGCCCGAATCGTCACATCTACGCCTTTATAGATATCGCCCGACCACAGGCGGGCCACGGTGAGCAGTACGGTGGCTCCCTCTAGCCCATATTTTTGAATCAGAGCGGGGGATTTAGCCCCGGGGGTGAAGCGATCGCCATCGATCACGCAGGGTAGCATCTGAAACTTGTCGGGATCGATATGATTGGAGGCGCAGGCGCAGTCTCGACTGTAGCGGCTAATTGTCCAGATTTGGTCGGCGTCTTGCAGGGCTTGCTGGGCCGCTGTAGGTAACGGGTTCCACACCTCTTTGCCGTAGGTCAGCACCGTGTAGGGAATCCCCAAGGGACGGCAGCAGAGCCGCACCAGTGGCGCTAGGTTGATGTGGCCACACAGCACGCGCTGAGGGCGGCGACGGAGCAAATAAGAAACCAAGGCGATCGCCATCCGCAGTCGCCCTAGGGCTGCCGATGGAGTTTTGAAGTAGTGAAACCGGAGTGTGTCTGAGCCAAAGGGATGATCGCTCTCGGGCCCATCCCGCAGCAAGAATACGTCAGACTGGGGCTGCCCAGACAGGGAATTGTAGCTGCGGAAAATATCCTTAACGTAGGATTGAATGCCCCCCTCTCGGCTAAAAATCTCCAAAAATATAAAGAGGTAAGGCGCATTCGATGGAGCCGTTTGACGTAATTTTGCAGTCACAGGAGTCAGATCAAAGGGGGGTAAGGGGGTTATTTAGGAATGGGAATTCAATAAGGTGGCATGTTGGGTAGGGGCGGGTTTTGCCCAAATCCCTGCGGACAGAGTCCATTCATCGGCTAAACCCGCCCGTACAGCGTGCGGTTTTATTTAATCCATGATCCTTAGGGCTTCATTTAGGGCTTGGCGGAGCCAGCGGGGGCAACGGTGCCGGCCTTGAGCCGATCGAGATCCGTCAACACCATTTCTTGGATCAGTTGGGCGAAGGTAACTTGCGGCTCCCAGTTAAGGTTTTGCTTGGCTTTGGCCGGGTTGGCCACCAGCTGAAAATGTTCGTCAGGGCGGAGCAATTTGGGATCGACGTTGATATACTGCGTCCAGTCTAAATCGACGCAGCTAAATGCCGCCGCCACCAAATCTTCAACGCTGTGCAGGTGCCCCGTGCCAATGACGTAGTCTTCTGGAGTGTCGGCTTGCAGCAGTCGCCACATGGCTTCGACATAGTCGCCGGCAAATCCCCAGTCGCGCTTGGCTTTGAGGTTGCCGATCTCAAGGCGATCGCTCAGCCCTAGCTTAATCGACGCGGCGGCTAAGGTCACTTTGCGGGTGACAAAATTGGGCGGACGCAGGGGCGACTCGTGGTTATACAAAATGCCGCTACAGGCAAACATGTCATAGCGCTGGCGATGGTGCACCATCGTCCAGTGGGCGTGCACCTTCGCCGCTGCGTAGGGGTTCATCGGGCGAAACGGCGTTTGCTCATCCTGGGGAGACTGATCGACCTGCCCAAACATCTCAGAACTGCTGGCTTGGTAAAATCGCGTTGCCAAACCCAGATGGCGAATGGCGGCCAGCAAACGCGTTGCCGTACCTGTGACTAAATCGAGGGTGCCCAGCGGATCATCCCACGATGCCGGGACAAAGCTGGGTGCCGCCAAATTGTAGATCTCGTTGGGCTGAAACTGCTCAACGGCCTGTAGTAATGCCGTGGCATCGGTCAGCGCCACGGGATAAATTTCAACGGCGTTGGCTAATTCTCCAAGTTTGGTCAGGTTAGTTTGCCGCTGGGGCGGCACCAGACCAATCACGCGATATCCTTTAGCCAATAACAGGCGGCTGAGATAGTATCCGTCTTGACCTGTGATTCCAGTAATTAAAGCGGTTTTCCCCATGCGCTGATTCTGTTAAGCCCCATGATGTGCAGCGTTGACGTGAGATCGTGCTCGGATAAAACCTGCGAAACCAAAGGCGATCGCCTCTAGCCTGCCACAGATCGCTAATTGCTGCTAAATCCTAGCAAATCACTTCTGGAAAACTCACCCCCTGGCCCCAGGTTAATCAAATCTTTGTGAGCATTTAATCTTGTTTTGCCAAAACTAACTGCCGCT
>DATNOW010000397.1:0-2467 GCA_036703515.1 Chroococcidiopsis sp. | reverse complement strand
TTTGGGGCTGAGGTGATTTTGCATGGCAGTGGCTATGACGATGCCTACCAGCTCTCGCGACAGCTCCAAGAAGAAAAGGGCTATGCCTTTATCCACGCCTTTGATGACCCGATGGTGATTGCCGGGCAGGGCACGGTGGGGTTAGAACTGCTAGAGCAGCGCCCAGAGCTAGATACGGTGGTGGTGCCGGTGGGTGGCGGTGGGCTCGTTGCGGGGATGGCGATCGCCCTCAAGATTCAAAATCCCAAGCTGCGGCTGATTGGGGTCGAGGCCGAGCAAATGCCAGGGATGAAGGCCAGCGTAGAGGCGGGTCGTATTGTCACGATCGACCGGGGCAACACCATTGCCGATGGCATTGCGGTGGCCCGCGTTGGAGAGCACACCTTTCCCATTGTCGAGCGCTATGTGGATGACATCGTGACCGTCAGTGAAGCAGAAATCGCCAACGCCATTATGCTGCTGCTGGAATATGAAAAAACCTTGGTCGAAGGTGCGGGTGCGGTGGGCTTTGCGGCGATTTATAACGGCAAAATCCCCAGCATTGCCGGTCAAAATATCGGCATTGTCCTGACTGGCGGCAACATTGATATGACCTTTCTCTCGACGATTTTGGAACGGGGTCTGGCCAAGGATGGGCGACTGGCCAAGCTGTCGATCATTGCCCCCGACAAGCCCAGCAGCATTGCCGAACTCACGGCGATCGTGGCCAACCATCGGGCTAACATTTTGCAGATTGTCCACAATCGCACCTTTACCTCGGCCAATTTTCGCGAAACGGAAATGGAGTTTTTGCTCGAAACCCGTGGACATGAGCATGTCCGCGAGGTGGTTGATAATATTGCCCAGTGCGGCTTTCAGGTTAAATCTCAGCTTTTGCCGCGGATGTCTTAGCGGGTATTTTTTTCTCAGAAATCTCCTTAGAACCGTGAGAATCGCGGATGAAATAACGTTTATCACTCGATTCTGTTTAAGGGCGCACCGCTGTGCGCCCCTACCTGCAAGATGGTGGGCTACTGGGAGCTACTGGGAGCTATTCTTTGCGGCGATCGCTAAATTCACGCCCCGGCACGCTTTCTAGCGCGGCCACGACAGCACTGGCCGCCGCCAAAATATCGCGCTCCTCGCCACCCAAATACAGTCGCCCAAAACTGCCAACGGAGGAAATTTGCAGGATGTTGATCATCGCCGCTTTTTCGGCTTCGTTGGCGGCCAGGGAGGCGTAGGCGGCGGGTTCGACTTCCATCACATAGAGGGTTTGCCCGGCCACAATCATCTGCCCGCGCCGGTTGCGGTTGATCAACTGGGCGTGGTGGGCGTCGATATTGCGGATCACCTGACTCGACAAGATTCGGGGCTTGAGGCGATCGCGCTCTTGTAAACCCAACTCGGCTAAAATGGCGCTGCCTGCGGCCTTGGTTTCACCCTGCTTGCTCGAATGCACCTCTAGCAGACCATAGAGACGTTCGACCACTAGCACCCCGGGGCGGATCACTGCCGACTTCATGGCCACATCCATCAGCTTATTGATGCCGATGCCTGGTGAAATTTCGATCCACAGGGAGGCATCCCCCGGCAGCGGCAAGAAACCAATCGACACCGTACCCATGTAGGCGGCGTGTTGCGGTTGCAGCCTGTCGATGTAAACGTAACTCCGAAGCTCTACACCCAAGGCTTTAATCCTGCAAGAATCATCAATCACGGTGCTAAAGGCCCGAGGTAGCTGAATGGGGGCGATCGCTCCAGCGCTAGGCAAACTCCCTAGCATTCCGGCGCGACCCGCAGTTCAGCGCCCAAGAGCGCATCTGGGGCTGACCCAAATCTACTCAGTACCCAAACCTACTCAGTATAGGATGAAGCGTTCACCCTTGGCTATGGCGCGATCGCAGCAGTCAGAGTGTAAGAATCGCCCTGCAAAAGCCGCCCCTAGGGCGCGGGAACAAAATCATAGCCATAGCCCGAACGCTGGCCGGGGCTGACCACGACCAACTGCATGGCCTGATTGCGATCGCCCGACGGCAAAAACCGCACCGCACCGGTTGCCCCCTCGACGCTAAACCCAGAGCTATGCATGGCCGCAACGAGCGCGTCGCGGCTCGTGCTGCCGGCCCGCTGTAACCCTTGGGCCAGCGCTTGGGTGGCATCGTAGCTCATGACCGTCCGCCAGTTGACATCGCCGCCCCAAAGCTGCCGTGACGACCGAGCAAAAGACGAGTTGGGGTCAGACAGCAGCACCCAAGGTACCGCCACCACCATCCCCTTGGCATTCTCTCCCCCCACTTCCAACAGCTTGGGATTGTAGAGGCTATCGCCCCCTAGCAGGGGCAGTTGGGTTTGGTTGGCAGCATTAACTGCCAAGGCCTGATCGAGGGTGGCGGTATTGGAGGCCACGATCAGCACGTGGGCCCCCTGCTGTCGGGCCTCATTGACGCTTTTGGTGGCGTTAAAGGACGGGCTAGACACGTCGATT
>DATNOW010000396.1:0-5137 GCA_036703515.1 Chroococcidiopsis sp. | reverse complement strand
AGCAAATACCCAGTTTTAAAAAACTGTTTTCCCATACTTCTGCACGATGAAGCTTCCCTTGGCGAAGACTTGCGGCGAGACACCGATCTCAGGGATTTTCACGATCTATGCAGGACTGCCGTAGGGTATGAAAGGTTAATTGAGCAATCTAAATTGAGGCGGCATATGGATGATGCCTCCATAGAGAAAAAAGCAATAATGAAAACAAACTAGAACAACGCCAATGGCGCTTCTACCTGCCGAATAAGCAGATGATGGGCACTTCAAGCCCTAGATAGACACAAGGAATTCATGCACCCAAACCGTCCTATCCTGGCTTCATAACGCTGCATTACTTCTACCGAAGCGTTACGAAGATCCGGAAGATCAGAGATGCAAAAGATTGCCAAAGATATCACACTCAATCACTAGGCGATCGCCCAGCGCGCCTTCAGAATATAAATTGAATGCAAATGCAAGTTGAATGCAAACGCAAATTAAATGTGAATCCAAATTGATTGAATGGGAATCAGAATAACGTTTGTTTGCTTTGTTTCAATTCTCCAAAAACGGGTTCAAAAAAACAAAAAAATTATATTTCACCAGCAAATAAATTATGCCACAGTCAATTTGGAGTGTTCTAGAATTTTACCAAAGTTAGTAAATATGCGGAAATTCTTGATGCCAAACCTGAATAAATTTCTACATGAAAACCTGCATAGATTCTGCGATCGCGCCCTAGAGGGCAGGATGGTTAGAAAGTCAGGGAGCGGAAAATGCTCACCACCTCACGCTCTTGACCTTGTCTCATTAATCTAGAACCTTGCCTAAATAGGGCTCACCATGCTGCATCAATTAGCATCAATTCATTCAAGCTGAGCACATAAACTAAACCCATAAATTCGGCAAATAAATTAGGCAAATTTAATCCATGATTTTTTGCTCACTGCTTTGCCTACTATTTTTCTCACTGTTGACCTACTGTAACGACACGTTACTCTCTGGAAGCCGCTGAGTCGCGCTGTCTAGAATAGAAGCAACGACATGGAGGCAACCGCTATGGGAGGAGCATTGAGCGCGCTGATTTTAGCGCTGATGTTCATGGGGATCTCGGGGGTCAAAATCGACCGTGAATATCAGCGGGGCGTGATCTTTCGGTTGGGTCGAGTCAGGGGCGTGATGGGCCCAGGGCTGTATTGGATTATTCCGTGGATTGATCAGAAGATGCAGATTGACGTGCGCACCAAAACGGTGTCCATTGAACCTCAGGAAACGGTCACCGCCGATAGCGTCACGATTAAAGTTAATGCCGTGCTGTATTACCGGATTTTGGACGCATCTAAAGCGATCAACCGCGTCGAAAATTACCAAATGGCGGTGTACCAAATTGCGTTGACGACGCTGCGCAATGTCGTCGGACAAAACATCTTGGATGACGTGTTGCAAAACCGCGACAAGATTAACCACAAAGTGCAAGAGATCGTTGATGAAATCACCGAACCGTGGGGCGTCGTGATTGAGCGGGTTGAGATGAAAGATGTGGAAATTCCGTCGAGTATGCAGCGGGCCATGGCTAAAGAAGCGGAAGCGGTGCGCGAAAAACGGGCGCGGTTAATTAAGGCCAATGCCGAACAGGAAGCGTCGGTGCAGTTGGCGGAAGCGTCTAAGAAAATTATGGATAACCCGGCAGCGCTGGAACTGCGGCGCTTGCAGATGTTGACGGAAATTGGTGCCGAAAATAACACCACAACGATCATGATGATGCCGTCAGACTTTATCTCGATGGCCAAAAACTGGTCGGACGCGATGCGCAATGCATCGGATGCGTCGCTGCTGGCGAAGGAAACTCTCATCAAGGAAAATCTGGCGAAAGAAAATCTAGCGAAAGCCAGCGCTGATAACCTATTGCCAGAGCCCTCTCAGCCGCAACCCTTTCAGCCGCCAATGGTGATGCCAACGTCCAATAACGAGACGCTACCCTCAAGTTAGGATTGCGAATTTACTAAGAAACAGATTCTTCTTCCAGTGGCGATCGCCCTCTCCTCCTAGACGCGGCAATCTAGGCGAGTCAGCCAGCCTACCTAAAATCGGCACTTCGGGCTTGGGCGCTACCCTACGCTTGCTGAGCAACGCTATAGAATACAAGCGTCGCATTGTGATCGCCATGCTCCATAGCTATATTCCACCCGACCGCTTTTTTCCATACCTGACCTGGACAGCCATTCGCGATCTGCCCGACAAAGAGAATGTGGTGATCGTGCAGCCCGTGGGCGCGATCGAGCAGCATGGCCCCCACTTACCGCTGGTAGTAGACTCTGCGATCGCCACCGCAGTCGTAGGTCAGGCCTTGGCCCAGCTAGAGCCAGAGGTGCCCGCCTATGCGCTGCCAACGCTGTGCTACGGCAAATCTAACGAGCACTGGCACTTTCCGGGCACCATCACCCTCAGCGCCCAGACCCTGATTGCCGTGCTGATGGAAACGGGAGAAAGCATCTACCGAGCTGGGTTTCGCAAATTTGTTTTGGTCAATGGCCACGGCGGCCAGCCCCAGATCATGGATATCGTCGCCCGCGACCTGCACCAAAAGTATGACGACTTTTTAGTTTTTCCGCTGTTTACCTGGCGTGTACCCAACGTTGCCACCGAGTTACTCTCGCCCAAAGAAGCCGAGTTGGGCATTCACGCAGGCGATGCTGAAACCAGCCTGATGCTGTCGATTTTGCCCGACCAGGTGCAGATGGACAAAGCCGCCACGGAATATCCCCACGGCTTGCCCGCCGATAGCCTGCTGAGTATGGAAGGCAACTTGCCCTTTGCTTGGACTACCCGCGACCTTAGCCGCAGTGGCACCCTGGGCGACCCGACGGTGGCCAGCCGCGAGAAGGGCGATCGCATCCTCGATTCGTTGGTGACAAGCTGGGTGCAGGTGTTCCGCGATTTATACCAATTCCGCCAGCCCCAAGCCTGGAAGCCGTAAATGCCCTAGGGAAAGCTCCCAGGAAAGAAAAACTAGGGGATGCCGCCTGACTCTCCCCCTTTGCCGATTAACGCTAGGCTAGAGGGGTAGAATCTCCCTCCTTGTAGTTGACTGACGTGGCCCAACCCGAAGCATTACGAACCCTGCTGGATGCGGTCGCTCAGGGCAAAATCAGCCCTGACATCGCCCTCGACAAGCTCAAGCATTTTGACTTTGAACCCGTGGGCGACTTTGCCAAAGTCGATCACCATCGTGCCCTGCGGACGGGTTTCCCAGAAGTGGTCTGGGGGCCTGGCAAAACCCCTGAGCAGATTATCAAAATCTTTGAGGTGTTGCGCCAGCGTAACCCGGTGGTGATGGCGACGCGGATTGAACAGTCGGTCTATAACCAGCTGCGGTGGCAAATTCCCGATTTGCAATACTTTGAGATGGCCAAGATCTGTGCGATCGCCCCATTCAAAACCACCGTGCAGTATCCCGGCACCATCACCTTGGTGTCGGCAGGCACCGCCGATCTTCCCGTTGCCGAAGAAGCCGCCATCACCGCCGAGCTGTCGGGGTTTAACGTCAGCCGCCTGTGGGATGTGGGCGTGTCGGGGATCCATCGCTTGCTCAGCAACCGTCAGTTTATTGAAGACGCCGACGTGCTGATCGTTGTCGCTGGCATGGAGGGCGCACTGCCCAGCGTCGTGGCGGGTTTAGCTGACTGCCCGGTGATTGCCGTGCCCACGAGCGTCGGCTATGGCGCTAATTTTGGCGGGCTGGCCCCCCTGCTGACCATGCTCAACTCCTGCGCAGCCGGGGTAGGGGTGGTGAATATCGACAATGGCTTTGGGGCAGCAATGCTGGCGGGGCAAATTTTGCGGACATCGGCACGCCTTAATCAATCTGCGCGATAAATTAGTCTGCGCGATAGGACGGCCGCGAGATTCACAAACTTCCCCTCAAGTTTGCAGTCCGCGATCGCAAGAACGCAAGAAACGGGTGGCTGGGCGATCGCCCCACCGATAGAGTGAAAGAGTCGGATGGAGATGGACGATACATTCATCTCCATTAACGAACCTGCAAAGACTCCACCCCGCTACCGTGCGCCCATGATCATCACCTCCTCGGCCACCGTCTCCCGCTCCGACGACTACGATCGCATTGCCCGGGCGATCGCTTTCATGCGGCAACATCACCTAGAGCAGCCCGATTTAGCGGCCGTGGCGCAGCATGTCAACTTGAGTGAGTTTCACCTCCAGCGGCTATTTACCCGCTGGGCGGGCATCAGCCCCAAACGCTTTTTGCAATACCTGACCGTGGAATATGCCAAAGCGCAAATTGCCCAGACCAAAAGCGTCCTCGATCTCTCGCTAGAGGTCGGGTTATCCAGTCCGGGGCGGCTGCATGACCTATTTGTCACCGTCGAGGCCATGTCGCCGGGTGAGTTTAAGGCCGGTGGAGCGGGGCTGCAAATCCGCTATGGCCTCTATGACAGCCCCTTTGGCTGGGCGCTGATCGCCACCACAGCGCGGGGGCTTTGCCACCTCCACTTTCTAGAAGACTCACAAGACACTGGGCAAACAGGCACCGCCGCCACAGACAACTATCACACCGATCCTCAAACTAATCCTCAGAGAAATTCTCAAACCGATCTGTACCCCTCAGCAGAGGCGATCGCAGCGCAGCAGTTGTGTCCAGCCTGGGCCAACGCCGACCTGATCCACGACCCACAGGCGATCGCCCCACTGGGAGAGCAGATTTTTACCCCAGCGCTGGGGGCTCCCCCCCAACCCTTAACCCTATGGGTCAAAGGCACTAATTTTCAGCTTCAGGTGTGGCGGGCGCTGTTGCAGGTGCCCACAGGCAGCATCACCACCTATCAGGCGATCGCCCAGTTGATCGATCGCCCCAGCGCCACCCGCGCCGTTGGCAATGCGATCGGTCAAAACCCAGTCGCCTACCTGATCCCCTGCCATCGCGTCATTCGTGAATCAGGGCTGCTGGGCGGCTATCGCTGGGGGCTAGACCGCAAGGCCGCCATGCTGGGCTGGGAAGCGAGCCAAACCCAGGCTGCGCCCACATTAGACAGCTAAATTTGGGAAGACGGAGCGATAAATCCGATCTATTCCTGGACCGCACCCTTGGCTGCTTTGAGGACACGCCGGGGCAAAATCCGATCGCAAAAGAACAGCGTCC
>DATNOW010000395.1:0-3707 GCA_036703515.1 Chroococcidiopsis sp. | reverse complement strand
GTAACCGCAATACCTGAGGCTTTCAGCGTTTGCGCTGTGCCGCCGCTGCTAATAATTTCAAAGCCAAACTCGTCGACCAAACTACGGGCAAAGTCTACCAATCCCGTTTTGTTTGATGTACTTAGCAGTGCCAGACGCGCCATGATATCCCAAATTCCTCTATTGCTCAGCAGGGGTTCAAATTAGCTCAAATTGCTCAAATCAGTGGATGCTCAATGCTCAAGCGCAGTGCTCAACGGTATTGACGGCATCAAGACAGCATTAAAGGGTACTGACCAAACACCATGAGCAAACAACCTTACTAGCGTACCGCAAGGGCTTCCTTCCGGTGCATCAGCGCGGCGGAATTCTGCCAGTCTAGTCCCCCAATCTGGTGCTAATCTAGCTGCCCGTTTAGCCACCTGTGAGCGATCGCCATGCTCCCTGCCAGAGCGCCTGAATTTGCTGCCAAAGCTGCTCGGGACCAATGCCAAAAAAGATCTGCACGGCTAGAACAATCAGCGCAATCACGACTGCGGTGCCCACCGTGGCTTTAACCACCTTAATCAACCAGGTAAAAATCAGAAACGAAACCACGAGGGCTGCGATCAGCAAAATCATGTTCATAATGGGTCACCCTGTAACGGTCACGCTATAAATTAACTCGCTCAATGATTAACTCACCTAATGATTAACTTACTCAACAACAAAGCGGGGTCAACCTGACCCCGCTTTATCTGCAACCAAAGTTTGCTAGACTTTAATGTCTTAACAACCTGCCCTATGCCGCTAGTCCACCTCAAGATGGGCGATCGCCGCTTCTGAACAAGTTGGAACCCCGCCTCCGGACGTTCTCAGCGACTAGACATCGCGACCGGGAATTCATCCATTTCATCCTCTGACACGCGCAGACTCGGAAATAGGAAATGATTCTCTTCGACGTACTGAGCCCCAAATAAGCCCTTCTCAGCCCAGAAATACCGATCCGTGGTATGCTCGTTACGCTTCACCAGCAGTAGCGCTGGCGGCGCAATGCCCTCAGAGTGAATGAAGTTGCGCGCTGCTGTAACAGGCTTTTCTTCACCACATTCGATACTATATTGGGGCACCAGTTCTAAAATCCTGCGTCCCTCCAAGCGACGACGGCTCTTACGCTTGCGTCTCCTTGCCAACCTCCATACCTCCTCTCTCAGTCAATAGGTGTAACTACAGTTACAAAATACTA
Source organism: Chroococcidiopsis sp. (assembly GCA_036703515.1). Lineage (GTDB taxonomy): Bacteria > Cyanobacteriota > Cyanobacteriia > Elainellales > Elainellaceae > DATNOW01. The sequence goes on along the minus strand of DATNOW010000395.1, from coordinate 2,503 downwards.
AGAACGTGGCAAGTATATCGGCCTGGGTCTAGAATTTCAACTTCCTTTAAGGGATTGATACAAAGTCTAAAATTTAGATGAAAAAAGCATTAAGAGAACTGAGGTTCGAGCGCTATTAGTCCGCTAAATTGTTCGCTTTGGGGCACTGCATATTAAACTGCTATTTGTCAATACAAAATATTTTCTCTAAATTTACAATTTGATTAAGGCATCCTCGGTGTCCTGCGGGAGACACACCCTACTATGTTGATGACCGCCAGCGCTGAATTTGTAAATTTGTGCCAGTCCCAGGTGGCTTTGCTGACCCAGGGATTAGGGGCATCGTTGGCCGTTGTGTATCTGACTGAAGATCTAACCGATGCGCTGAATGCCAAGCTGATCCCGGTAGTGGCTCACCCCGAAGTTGCAGCAACCTGGGAGTTGACACAGCTGCTGTCGCTGTTTTCGGAGGCTTGGGGGACGGCTAATCTACCGCTGCGGCTGTTGCCAGGGGCGACTTCATCCCGTCGAGCGGGGAGCGATCGCCCTGATCCTGAGCAAAATCAGGCTCGCTTAAGTAACACGCTTGGCAATTCTGGCTTTGCGAATCCTGAATTTACGAATCCTGACAGGCCGCCTGAAGCCGCCGCCTCGGTGCATCCCGATCCGCCCACGCCGCGTCAAATTGCGCTACCGCTGGTGCACGAAGGTGTGGTGATGGGGCTATTGGTGACTGCCCGCTCTGATCGCCCGTGGGCCGATCCAGAGCAGGTGCAGATCGACCGCATTGCCCGGACGCTGGCGATCGCCTGCCTGTTAGACCAGCGGGGGCAGTGGCTACAGCACAACCTCCAGCAGCAAGAGGTCTTGCTCGAACAGCAGCGCGATATTTTTGATAACCTGCTGCACCAACTGCGCAATCCGCTCACGGCCCTGCGCACCTTTGGCAAGCTGCTGCTGAAGCGGTTGCGCCCAGGGGATGCCAATGGTGAACTGGCCGAAGGAATTTTGCGGGAAAGCGATCGCCTCCAAGAGCTATTGCAACAGCTTGATCTAGCGATTGATCTCAACCCGATGGAGCGTCTGCCCCAGACAGCCCACCCGACAGAGAATCCGGCGGCGTGGCAGACCCATCTGCAATCTGAACTGCGGGCCACGCTGCTCGATTCTGAGCTATCGCCGCCGCCGCACCCCAAGCCTATGCTGCTGCCGGGAGCCGGGGCCGACATGCACTTAGAGCCGCACCCGGTGCTAGAGGTGCTGACTCCTGTGCTGAGCTCGGCTGGGGCGATCGCCCAAGATCGGCAGTTGACGCTGCACGTCGATATTCCTGCCGATCTGCCCGCTGTGTTGATCGACACGCGGGCCCTGCGCGAGGTGATGAGTAACTTAATCGACAACGCCCTGAAGTATACGCCCACCAACGGCATGATCTGGCTGCGGGTGGCGCGACAGCTGAATGCAGAGGGAAATTCGGGGCAGGCGATCGCCATTGCGGATACCGGCCCAGGCATCTCGGCCAACGATCGCGAACACTTATTTGAGCGCCACTATCGCGGAGCCCAGGCCGCCACAGATATTCCTGGTACGGGGCTGGGGCTGGCGATCGCCCGCGAACTGGTGCTGCAAATGCACGGCAGCATTGAGGTATTTAGCCCGTCCCAGCCGAGCGATATGCCCGACACCCTCAGTTCAGAACAGACGGGTCTAGTCCCTTGCGGCACCGTCGTTGTAGTCTGGCTACCTGAGGCGTAAAAGCGAGGGGACAGAAGGGGCAGAAGGAGTAGAAGGGAGATTACACCAAAGGTCTTAAAAACTCTTTCTAAAGGGGGATGTAGACGGCATAGGCTCTATCTTTAGTCGCTAGCAGACACACTGCTGCGGGTAATCAGCTCAACCGCATCTCGTCCGTCAACCTCTTGGAGATAGACCTTGATTTGTTCTTCTTTGGCCGTCGGCAGGTATTTGCCGGTGAAATCGGGATGGATCGGCAGTTCGCGATGGCCGCGATCGACCAAAACCGACAGCCAAATCGCCGCCGGACGGCCATAGTCGTTGACCGCATTCAGCGCTGCTCGAATCGTGCGCCCGCTGTAGATGACATCATCAACCAGCAGCACGATCTTGCCGTTGAGGTCAAAGGGAACGTTGGTGCGAGCAGGCGTGCGAATGCCAATTTGGTCTAAGTCATCGCGGTAAAACGTAATATCGAGCGAGCCCAGCGGCACCTTCACCTGTTCGAGCACCTCAATTTGGCGGACGAGCAATTCGGCTAGGGGCACCCCTCGCGTGTAGATGCCCAGCAAAACGAGTTTGGAGAGATCGCCCGCCCGCTCAATAATTTCTGAGGCGAGGCGAGTCAGCGTGCGACGCAATTCCTCGCTAGAGAGAATTTCAACAATTTCAGAGGACATAGAAGGGGGAATCTGCAAACCTCAAGATCAGCGGGAGTAGCGATCGCTCTATGGTATAGCGGTTCGGGCTTAAAGCCAAACAGAATCATCGATTGGCGCGGCGGCAGATT